>JAUVXT010000273.1 GCA_030603465.1 Deltaproteobacteria bacterium | reverse complement strand
CAACGACATTTGCCCATCTGGACGGAACGGTTGTTTTGTCCAGACCTCTTACGGAGCTGGGAATATATCCCGCTGTCGATCCACTCGATTCAACCTCACGCATCCTGGATCCCAACGTGCTGGGTGAGGAACATTATGAGGTGGCGAGAAATGTGCAGATTATCCTGCAAAAGTATAAGGACCTCCAGGACATTATTGCAATTCTGGGTATGGATGAGCTGTCGGAGGAAGACAAGTTGACGGTGGGAAGGGCAAGGAAGATTCAGCGATTTCTCTCACAGCCCTTCTTTGTTGCCGCGCAATTTACCGGCATAGAGGGCAAGTTTGTATCGGTTCCCGATACAGTAAAAGGATTTAAGGAAATCCTCGATGGGAAGCATGATGAGCTTCCCGAGCAGGCCTTTTATATGGTGGGGGGAATTGAAGAAGCTGTGGAAAAGGCCGGAAAGCTTGCGGCGGAATAATCAGGCGGAGGACTGACAGATGGCAGACGAAATGATGCTGGAGATTGTGACACCGGAGGAACTGGTCTTTCGTGATGTTGTGGAGGAGGTAACGATTCCCGGCAGTGAAGGGGAATTCGGTGTATTTATAGGACATGAACCTCTCCTGAGCATGGTTAAAGTTGGCGAGCTAAATTTTACGAAAGATAATAAGAAGACATATTATGCGGCCGATACCGGTTACGCCGAGGTGACAGAGGATAAGGTAACAATTCTTGTCGAGTCTGCCGAGAGGGCAGATGTGATTGACAGGGAAGGGACAAAAAAAGAGATGGATGAGGCGGAATCAAAGATTGCCGGTATGGACAAAGATGATCCCGACTATGAGAAGATTAATAATATTTACTTAAGGGCCGAGACAAGGCTGAAAGTGGCAGAAAAGATATAATACAATCTTGGTGCGGTTTGCTGAATGGTTCGAACTGTTTAGAATGAAGCCAAGGCGGTAAGCGTACTTGGCTTTTTTGTCGCCTGGGAAATAGGAGCTATTATATGATGAGTGTAAAGAGAGTTATGTCGGGTGTGCTGGTTCTTTTATTATGGGTTCTTGCGTTTGCGGAACCATCTCTGGCAAGCAGCGCCGCCCATAGTGGGCCCAGCATTGGAACGATACTGCCGGTATGGACGATAATCCCTTTTGTGGGGATTTTATTATCTATAGCGCTGTGTCCCCTTATGGTGCCCCATTTCTGGCACAGCCACTTTGGCAAGTTGTCCGCTTTCTGGGCCGTAGTCTTTGCCGTGCCTTTTCTCTTCGCTTATCAAGGTGTGGCTGTATATGAAATAATTCACATCTATCTGATCGACTACTTTCCCTTCATTATACTCCTCCTGGGACTCTTTACTATTTCCGGCGGGATTGTGGTTCGCGGTTCAATAAAGGGCACACCCCTCATGAATACGATAATGCTCCTCATCGGGACAATACTGGCGTCATGGGTGGGCACGACTGGTGCGGCAATGGTTATGATACGCCCCATACTGCGTGCGAACAAAAACAGAGTGAAGAAGGTGCATGTCATATGCTTTTTCATATTCCTCGTGGCAAATATAGGCGGTTCACTAACACCTCTGGGCGATCCGCCATTATTCCTGGGATTTATACATAATGTCCCCTTCTTCTGGGTTACCAAGGCAATCCTTCCCCACATGCTTTTGGCGTCGATCATTCTCCTGGTATTATTCTTCTTTTTCGATACCTATCATTACAGGAAGGAAAAGGATCACATAAAAGAGGGTGAGCCTGAAGAAGAAAAGGTCCCCCTGAAAATCGAGGGGCTCTACAACTTTCTCCTGCTGGGCGGTGTGATAGGTCTGGTTTTGATGAGCGGATACTGGAAGGCGGGGCATTTTAATGTACTGGGTGTACATGTTCAATATCAGAACCTTTTAAGGGATGTCGGCATATTATTACTGGGCGTCATCTCTCTTGTCGTAACACCCAAAAGCCTTCGCGAGGCAAATGAATTCAGTTGGTTTCCCATTGTCGAAGTGGCAAAACTCTTTGCCGGCATATTTATGACGATTATTCCGGCCCTTGCTATTTTAAAGGCGGGAAGCGACGGGGCTCTGGCGGGACTGATTGCGATGGTAAAAGACCCCTATCATTATTTCTGGGTAACGGGGATTCTCTCTTCATTCCTCGATAATGCGCCCACATATCTGACATTCTTTAACCTGGCGCTGGGTAAACTGGGTCTGACGGAAGCTATGGTGCCGGCGGCGCTGGCGGTGAAGGCGGTAACGGCGAATCCTGTTTTCATAAGTTATCTGAAGGCCATTTCGGTGGGCGCCGTATTCATGGGGGCAAACACATATATAGGGAATGCCCCGAACTTCATGGTTAAATCGATTGCCGAAGAGGCGGGCATTAATATGCCCAGTTTCTTCGGATTTATGATAAAATATTCGATACCCATTTTGATTCCCATCTTTATTGTTGTAACTTTTATTTTCTTTTAGGATGCCGATATTAATAGAGACAGGGCAAACATATTATTGATAATGAGGGAGACAATCGCATATGAATAAGAGTTATTATGAGGTAATAGTTGAAGGATCCGTTGATCTTATCAAGGGTTTTATGCTCGGCTTTATGGAGGGAAGAGAGATCAAGGGAGTGGCCATCTTTGAAGAGGAACAGCATATAAAAATTGAAGGGAAGTTGACGCAACTTATGAGGCTGTCAGGGATTAAAGGAAAGAGGGTCCATATAATCGTCGGCGCCGGGTTCTACAAGCTCGTCAATGATGCATTCGAGAACGTTAAGGACAGGATGGATCTTAAGGTAGTATCCGTGAGAGAGATAACCGATGCCTGCTTCGGTTTTCACTATAAGGCGTTTAAGAAGGAACTGGGCAAGGACTTAAAAGGCCTCTTTGCCGGATTGCCTGAGGGCCTGAGAATTGAGGGCGATTATGCACCCAAAGAATCTCTGATGCCGGAGGGCAAGGGGATTGAGTCATACGCGCCATTACATGAATATGAATTAAGCGCCGGAGGTGAGATACGCGGCCCCGCCAGGGAGGCGCTCGATTTTTACAGAAAGCTGGAACTCCACGATATGGTGGAGCTGGGTGATATAAAACTGAAATATGCTGACTGACAGGA
>JAUVXT010000115.1 GCA_030603465.1 Deltaproteobacteria bacterium | reverse complement strand
ATAGCGCTATATTCAGACTGACCGAATGCAGCATCAACTCCGGTCATAGGGAGATAAATACCGATTCTTACTGAATTATTTTTTATCTCTGCCTCTGCCAGACATACCTGTGAAGATATTAAGATAGAAGCCAGAGATAAATCCAATATTTTTAATCGTTGATATCGCACTCTTTCTCACTTTAAATTCAAAAGAATAATAATGTTGACAATCTCGTAAAAAGTCCAAAAATACCATTTTCCGTCATTCCGGCGAAAGCCGTAATGGCGACTTTTTACCGGTGCATTAATGTTACTTTAAACAAAAAAGAATAGAAGGATCAAGGAAATTAATGCAATATTTTAAATTTTGGTTCTTTCGTAATAAAGTTGTTCAAGCATAAATTTCTTTTAGGGGTCATTAAGATGGTTTTTGCGAACAAATCTTGGTGAAGCGGAAGGATAGGAAGTTAAGGAAAAATCCATTTATATTCGTTCGCCTTTGCTCGCTGTTCATTGATGGAGTATGAAGGGTTGGTGTGTACTCGTGAAGAGTCGTTGACATTTGGCATTCCAGCAGATCGTTACTCAGTGAAAGGTGTTTGTGCAGGACAGGCGATTCATGCTCAACCATTCAAGATGACAGAAGAACGTGTCCGATTTTGTTCCCTGTGGCCTTACTCGTTGTTTTTACAGGTCGTTCCCCGTGAAGACCAGATAAGGAATAATACGAAAAGTGCCAGGGTAAAAACAATGGTGCCGGAGAGAAAATAAACAGTTTCGAGATTGTACGCGTTTTTAATCCAGCTAACAACATAGACGGCCAGAGAACTGAAGCCGAATACGAGAATAAACTTTATTCCGTAACTGGTACTCCTCCATCGTTTCGGTGTGTATTTTGCCACCAGGCTGTTTTCTATGGGCTGCATACCGAGAGCAAAGAAGACATAAACGGAGGCAGAAATCACAAGGAGTTGCTCATCAAGAATACCCATTGAGATAACGAATGGAATGCTTGTGGCATGGAACCCGAAATAAAGCCACCGAAGATCATACCTGTCGGCAAGCTTCCCCGCAACAAGCTGTCCAAGGGTAGAAATAATATATACCAGCGAAACGAGGAGTGTTGCCGCCATGGTCTTTGCGCCTTGAAGATTACTGAGATCGAAGCCCTTCAAAAAATTCCATAAAAAACTGGCATTGAATTCAAGGTATGCAGGCAGAATGATACTGTTGATTCTGTAAGCGAAGCCGCCAAGGGTCATGGCGGCACAGAGGATCAAAAAATATTTTATATAATGATTGTTGTTGGTCGGTCCTGAATTCGAGCTTTCGGCTTTGTTTTGAATCGGTGTCTCATCAATTTTCATAAGCGCCGTAACAATGCCGCCAAGAATGCTGAGGACACCGATGAGAAGGAAGGTCATTTCCCATCCCACAAGCCAGTTGAAAAGTCCCGCTATGAAGGGAGCGCTCACCAGGCCAAGATTCCCTGCCATTCCGTTAATGCCCAGGGCCGACCCTCTGTTTTTCATGCCTATGGATATGAGTCCCAATCCTGCCGGATGCGATATGCTCGAAAAGAAGCCAATGATGGCAAGGGTGAATATGAATTCCCCCTGACTGTTCGAGAAGGAGGTAAGAATCGATCCTATGCCGGTGCCGATGAAGAATATCACCAGACTTTTTCTGCTTCCATGCCGGTCGGCAAAGAAACCCCAGGGGAGTGCAGCCACTCCATAGAGGAGGTACATGAGGAAGCTCAGCTTCAAGACATCGGTCAGGTCCATTTCGAGTGAGATTACCAAAGGTATCGCCAGCGCCGGGAAAAGAAGTTCATAAAAATGTGTAAAATAATGGGCTGTGCAGGTGGATATTAAAATCTTTTTTTCGTTGTTCATGTATTTCATCCGCTCTCAAGAATAGTCTTTTATGTCAAACTGGGGAGTACATATGCGTGATCGAAAAATATCAAGTTAAATTTTGAAATTTTTCTATCCATCAAGAATATATTGAAATCTTGCCACTATATTTAAATTTGTCAGGTTAAACTTTTTCGGGAGTGACGGAAAGGGGGCGGCAGATGTTACAGCGTGAAAAGATTCTATGTCCAGGGATTCATGCCCCGAGGAAATAATGACCCGGGAGTCTGCCAGTTTTCCGTCTTCTTTTATGGAGAATTTGACGACGGCAGTTCCTTCCTTCTTTAGTTCATATGCCTTATCGGGATATGACCATCCGCTTCTTATGTTTTTCTTCACCTTCATCAAATATTGGCGGTATCTTGAATCGCTGCTATCGAGGTTTACTGTATCTTCATCTTTGATTTCTGAGGCGCCGACAGTATCTTCAGATAAGGCCGCGGGGAATGTCTCCTTTGCCGCTATTGTCCTTTCCGTGAGTTCAGACTTTTCTTCCAGATTGATCGTGAAGAGGGTGTTATTATCTAGACTACTGCCAATATTCATAAGACCCGTCAAGCCGAACACTGTGATATGACCGATAAGAGAAATTAATATGGTAATAATGAATAGCTTCTTTGTAATCATATAGAGTTCCTTCTAACCTATCATGCCGGAAATATCAAGTAAATCAGCAGGTATATCCGTGCACATCCTATTTCATTTTCATTCATTGTGTCCCCGTAGTGAAAAACAATAATCACTATTGGTATGTTTTGTGCCATCTACTTGTTTGCAACCTTCTCAAAATTCATCTATACTGAGCACAAAAACCGAGGACCTTTAAAGTGGGATCCGTCATATTCTTCAACTCAATAAATGTCCGGGTACCCCTGGATAAGATTTACAGACGTCTCGGGTACCGGAAACATATAACCCGCGTGGATGAAAGAAGACGCGGAGAAATAGACAATGATATTGAGTATGCCCTTTCTTTCATCAATATGAAGGGGGCGGGGAAGCGTGTCGCCGTTTCACGGAAAACAGGTGACCGTGTCTCCCTCTCGACTGGAGAAGTATTTGCGAGCAGGGATCTGGCGAAATATATCGGTGATTGCGAGGAAGTTCTTATTATGGGTGCCACTGCGGGGGGCAGTATCATGGAGGCTATTCGTGAAGATGCCGATTCTCAGAATTTGACGCGTGGCAGTATACTGGATGCGGTGGCAAGTGAAATGACAGATGGGGCTCTCGAATGGATGTGCGATTATTTTAATCATGAATTGAGAAGGGAGAATAAAAAAGTCGGCCGGCGCCGTTACTCCGCAGGCTATGGCGATCTAAAACTGGAGAATCAGGAGAAAATGTATCACATGCTTGAATTGGAGAAAATTGAAGTGTCGATAACCGAGAGCCATATGCTTATACCCGAAAAATCGGTTACGGCGATAACCAGGATTGTGAACGGAACAGTGAGCGTATTCCCCGCAACTTGTTGCAGGGAGCTTCAAATTTTAAGGTGTAAAAAATGAAGATAGAAGAGCTGTTAAATAAGAGGGCGGTCGTGCTGGACGGTGCGATGGGGACTGAACTGCAGAAGCGCGGCATGCCGTCGGGTGTGAGCCCCGAGCTCTGGTGTACGGAAAATCCTCACGTCATTCAGGGTATTCATGAAACCTATCTGGATGCCGGAGCCGATGTTATTTATACATGTACCTTTGGCGGGAATGGCCTGAAACTGGGACAATATGGCTTTTCCGACACATTTGAAATCAACAGGAAACTCGCTGTCATTGCGAAGAAGGCCTCCGGGGGAAGGGGTTTTATAGCCGGAGATATTGGTCCAACGGGACAATTTGTGGAACCCTTTGGGGATCTGGGATTTGATGATGCCGTCGCGATTTTCAAGGAACAGGCGCGGGGGCTTTTGGAGGGTGGCGTCGATCTTTTTGTGATAGAGACGATGATAGATATTCAGGAGGCGCGGGCCGCGCTCATTGCCGTAAAGGAGCTTACAGATATCTTTACTGTCGTTACTATGACCTATGAAAAAGACGGCCTTACACTAAATGGAACCGATCCGGTGGCGGCGCTGGTAACTTTGCAAAGTCTAGGCGCCGATGCGGTGGGTTGCAACTGCTCAACGGGACCTGAAGAGATGAAGGGATTAATCGCAGCTATGAAACCTTACGCCACAATTCCCCTTGTTGCGAAACCCAATGCGGGAATGCCGGAACTGGTGAATGGTAGGACCATCTTCAACATGAATCCCGAAAAATTCGCCTATTTCGGAAAAGAATTAGCGAGTGTGGGGGGGAATCTTATAGGGGGATGTTGCGGCACGATCCCCGATCATATCAGGGCTTTGAAAGAGGTTTTGGAGAAAGAAGAATCGAAGCCCCCGCTTCGCACGTCGATAAGCGCCTTGAGTTCTCCGAGAAGGGCGGCCATTTTCAGTAAAGAAAACCCTGTTGCCCTTATAGGAGAAAGGATCAATCCCACGGGGAAAAAAGAATTGCAGAGGGAATTGCTCGAAGGGAAGGTGACCCTTGTCCAAAAGATGGCGGGAGAGCAGGCTAGAGAAGGGGCGGATCTTCTTGATGTAAATGTAGGTGTCGCCGGTATCGATCAGGAAAAAACTATGGGAGATGTCGTGAAACTGCTTGCTGCAACAAGCGAACTTCCTCTCGTAATCGATTCTACCGATCTGGGGGCGATAGAAAGGGCTCTTCGCCTCTATCCCGGGAGGGCGCTGCTGAACTCTATCTCGGGGGAAAAGGAAAAAATTGAAAGACTCCTTCCCCTTGCGGCAAAGTATGGCGCCATGTTTATCCTTCTCCCTTTGGACGACACGGGTGTTCCTGAAAGGGCGGAGGGCAGGATTGATATCATACAGGATGTATATGAAAAGGCCAGGAGTTTAGGTTTCACAAAAGAGGATATCGTTGTCGACGGCCTCGTTATGGCCCTGTCCTCCAACCCCGATGCCCCTGGCGAAGCGCTGAAGATGGTGGAATGGTGCTCCGGCGAGTTTGGTTCCCTTTCCGTTCTCGGGCTTTCCAATGTCTCTTTCGGAATGCCGGAGCGGAAGTGGTTGAATGCCGCCTTTCTGACGATGGCCATGTCAAAGGGGGTAAGCATGGTCATTGCCAATCCCGCTGATGAAGGACTGGTAGACCTCAAGATTGCAGCCGATGTCCTGGTAAAGAGAGACAGGGATGCATCCAGTTACATTTCCCGTTTTTCAAAATCGGCAAAAGAGGTGAAAAGCGCAACACTGAAAAAAGAAATATCCCTGACGGAGAGGGTGACCTCTGCAATCATGGATGGAAGTCGGGAGGATATCGAATCTCTTTTAAGAAAGGCTATCGAATCGGGCGAAAGGGCGGAAAGACTCCTCCAGGAATGTATGATTCCTGCCATTACAAAGGTGGGCCAATTGTTTGACCGGAGAGAGTATTTCCTTCCGCAGCTCCTTGCAGGGGCCGAGACGATGAAAAGGGGTGTCGCTTTTCTCGATCCCTATCTCAGAGAGGGGGAATCAGCGGCAGAGAAAAAGGGATCTGTTCTAATGGCAACGGTGAAAGGCGACATACACGATATAGGCAAAAACATCGTGTGCCTCATGCTGGATAATCACGGATTCGATGTGATCGATCTGGGGAAGGACCTACCCGCTGAAAGGATTGTGGAAGAGATAAAACGATTCAGGCCGTGCATCGTAGGCCTTTCCGCCCTTATGACCACAACGATGGTAAACATGAGAGAGGTAATCGAAAGGGCGAAGGACGAAGGAATTACATGCAGTTTCATGGTTGGCGGAGCCGTTGTAAACGAGAAATATGCCTTATCCATCGGTGCCCATTACGCGAAGGATGGCGTGGATGCCGTAAGGGTGGCAGAGGACCTTCGAAAGGGTGAACAATGAACGGGTTGTTGCCCAAACTCTTTTTCGCTTGTCTACAGCACTTGTTGATAAATCTAAGGCTTGCTTCAGGCGATTCCAAAACTCGCCCTCCGGCCTCAAACAGTTGAAAAGAACAGTGAGCGAAGGCGAACGGATATAAATGAATTCTTCCTTAACTTTCTAAGAATCATCGTGGAGATACACGATGATTCTTTAAATCGCTTTTCTTTCGCTTCGCCAAGATTTATTAGCAAAAAGTGCTGTAATGACCGCTTAAAAGAATTTTTATTAGGGCAACAACTCGTGAAGACTTCGCCGTCACAGGGATGATAAGTGCAGCGATACTCCTTTTTTCTTGACATACGGCGACCCTGGTTTATAAAGATATGAGTACGTAAATGATTCTATCAAGAAAAAATGAAATACATTTTGAGAGGTTGAAAGTGGAAAAGAAGATAAGGGTGGGAGTAATCGGTTATGGTAACATCGGGAAGGGTGTTGAACTTGCACTGGCGCAGAACCCGGACATGAATCTGGTGGGGATCTTTACGCGAAGATCTCTCGCAGATGTGGTGCCAAAGATTGCAAATTCCAGGGTTTTTGGAATCTCTGAAGTGGAAAAATTCGTTGACGATATAGATGTGGTCATTCTATGTGGGGGGTCGGCAACAGACCTGCCGGAGCAGGGGCCCCAGTTCGCCCGGCTTTTCAATACTGTGGACAGCTATGATACTCACGCAAAAATCCCCGAATATTTCGGCGCCGTGGATAGCGCCGCAAAAAAAGGAGGCAAAATAAGCGTGATTTCTACGGGATGGGACCCCGGTCTCTTTTCCCTCTTGAGGGTTATCGAGGAGGCGGTCTTGCCTCAGGGTGAAAGCTACACATTCTGGGGACCCGGTGTCAGTCAGGGACATTCAGACGCCATAAGGAGGATCGACGGAGTAAAAGATGCAAGGCAGTATACAATTCCCGTGGAGAGCGCCGTCGATGCAGTAAGGACAGGGGAACAACCGGAACTGGCGACGCGGGAGAAACATCTGAGAGACTGCTATGTTGTCGCCGCCGAAGGCAAGGATCTGAAAAGAATCGAAGAAGAGATAAAGACGATGCCCAATTACTTCTCCGACTATGATACGAAGGTTACCTTTATCTCCCCGGAAGAAATGAAGGCAAAACATTCCGAAATGCCACACGGCGGTTTTGTCATGAGAACGGGAGTCGCGGGAGGGAATAACAAGCACGTCATCGAATTTGCACTGAAACTGGAAGATAATCCCGCATTCACGGCCAGCGCGCTCGTTGCCTATGCCAGGGCGGCCTGTCGCATGTTCAGAGAAGGTCAGAGCGGCGCGAAAACGGTTTTTGACATCGCGCCCGCATACATGTCTGTGAAATCTCCGGAGGAACTGAGAAAGACTATGCTGTAATAGTGATGCCGCGGAACGTAGAAGTTGGACTTTTTACAAAGGCGTCAATAATGTTTCGGGGAACTTCGTTAACGCGGAGTTCCCCGAAAGAAAATCAACCCTTTAACTCTTCCACCAGCGCGATATATTTTTGCATCGCCCCTTCTTTAGTCTCTCCCTTCAGCGTCTATATCGGCAGTAAGGGGTCTCATAAATTCCACAGGCCGGATTGCAGATACGCAAAGAAGATTTCTCCTGGGAACAGAGTATGTTTTAAATCCAAGAGAGCGGCAGTTAACATGGGATATATGCACTGCAAGGTGTGCAAGCCGTAAGCTTGAAACATTCTGTGACATTTTATTTCTCCTTCCCCACCCTCCATATATACTC
>JAUVXT010000250.1 GCA_030603465.1 Deltaproteobacteria bacterium | reverse complement strand
GCAAATTCCCTCATGCTATGAACAGATTCAATGTGGGGAAATTCGGATCGCTTGTCAGGTTAACCCCCAGTCGTCTCAATCCAGCTTCATCACCGGGTGTCGGCATATGTGTCATGTGGACCTCGCAGTTACGGAGTTCGCCTAATTTTTCCATAGCCAGGGCTGCCGCCGGATTTGTCGTTGCGCCGATGCTGAGGGCGGTCAATGCCTCGTTCAGATCGAGACTGATCGTTTTCTCGTTTAAGATTTCTGTTTTAAGGGTCTTTATGGAATCTGTGATGCTTGGCGGAAGCAACTTTATCTTGTCGGGAATTTCTGCAAGGTGTTTTATGGCATGCAAAACGACGCTTGAAGCTGCATGCATAAGGGGGGAGTTATTCCCCGTCACAATCGTTCCATCCTTCAGTGCGATGGCCGCTCCGCAATATATCCCTTCATTTCCCTTTTCTGTAACCTGCGCATCTACGGCTGCTTTCCGTGCCGGTTCCACTACGTTCCTGTATTCCGGTTCAATCTCAAAGTTCTTGATAAATAACTCTACCCGTTGAACAGGCTCCCGATCCGCAAAACCCATTACATATTCGCAACGGTATCGAAAATAGCGTCTGATGATTTCCTGTTTGGCGGCTTCCACAGTGACAGCGTCATCTGTTATGGCGAATCCGACCTTATTCACACCCATATCGGTGGGAGACCGGTAAAAAGATTCGCCCCCCGTTATCTTCTCCAGTATCCGCCTGAGAACGGGGAACACTTCCACATCACGATTGTAATTAACCGATTTGGTGTCATACGCTTCCAGGTGGAAGGGATCAATGAGATTGAAATCTCTGATGTCTGCGGTAGCCGCTTCATAGGCTACATTGACGGGATGCTTGAGTGGCAGGTTCCATACCGGAAAGGTTTCAAATTTTGCATATCCCGATTTTGCCCCATTTTTGTAATCGTGGAACATCTGGGAGAGGCAGGTGGCTAATTTCCCGCTTCCGGGACCGGGACCTGTGACAATAACGAGAGGTTTGTTCGTTTCGATGTAGGTATTGGCCCCATATCCCTCTTTGCTTACTATAAGATCCACATCCGTGGGATATCCCTTGGTATAACGGTGCGTGTAAACCGTCACCCCTCTCCTTTCGAGCTTATTCTTAAATAAGGTGGCGGCAGGCTGATTATCAAAACGGTTTATAACAACACCCAGCACATCGATTCCCCATTCCCTCAGTTCGTCAATCAGTTTGAGGGCGTCGGAGTCATAGGTAATGCCAAAATCCGCCCTGATCTTTTTCCTCTCAATATCACCGGCGAAGATGCAAAGCAATATGTCGGCCTTATCCTTCAGCTTCTTCAAGAGTCTCATTTTTACATTGGGGTCGTATCCGGGGAGAACCCGCGCCGCGTGATAATCAAAGAGGAGCTTCCCTCCGAATTCGAGATAAAGCTTATCGTTGAATCTCTCCACCCTTTCCAGTATGGATGAAGTCTGCTCCTTGAGATACTTCTCGTTATCAAACCCGATTGCTGTTGTCATTTTTTCCTCTTATTATCAGTATTTTAATGATATAGAAAAAGTTAAAAAGAAGATGCTATGATCGATATCCCCTTTAGCGGCCTTTATATCAGATTGTTGGATATGAGTAAATCCCGTTTAAAGACGCACGGTGTCAAGGGCTATGAAAGGGATCACAATTGTTGTATTTTATTGCCGAGGATCTGTCTGTGACACAAGTTTTTCAGGTTTTATGGTTCATAAGATCCTCGTACGTGATTGCCAAAAAAGGTTTTTGTTTATAAAATAGGGAGGTAATAACAGAGAAAGGAGTTGAAATAATGCTTCAGGATGGAGAGAAGGGAGTCATTCTACAGAGAGACAAGGAGACTTACGCAGTGGCGCCGCATATTCCTTGTGGAGTTGTCAGTCCCGGGACACTTAGAAAACTCGCGGACGTTGCAGAGAAATATAATGCGCCTGCGTTGAAGCTTACCAGCGCCGCGCGAATAGCAATTGTTGGGTTAAAGGAAGAGGATGTAGAAAATGTCTGGGCCGATCTCGGTATGGATAAGGGCGCCGCTACGGGACTCTGCGTCCGAAGCGTCAAGGCATGTCCGGGGACTACCTTTTGCCGGAGGGGATTACAGGATAGTCTCGGGGTTGGGCTGAAGCTTGATGAGAAATATCACGGACTCGAGCTTCCGTCCAAATTTAAGATTGGCGTTAGCGGATGCCCTAATCAGTGCGCGGAAACCTGCATAAAGGATGTCGGGTTGGTCGGCATGCCGAAAGGTTGGAAGGTCCTGGTCGGTGGAAATGGAGGGTCCAGACCACGATTGTCACAGGAGATTGCCAAGGACCTGTCAACGGATCAGATGTTTGAATTGATTGATAAAATAATTGAACAATATAAGAAACATGCAAAAAAAGGCCAGAGATTGGGCGCTATGATAGAGAATACAGGCCTGGAAGAGTTTAAGGCGATGGTGCTCGCTGAACTGAACAGCTAGCGCATTCCCCGCAACTTGTTGCGGAGAGCTTCAATAATTGTTGTTACAAACTATGATGTATTGTGCGACTTTTGTGTGATGTATGATTTGATTATTATCGGTGGCGGTCCTTCGGGCTCTGCGGCTGGGAGAATGGCCGGGCAGTCCGGGTTGAAGACCTTGCTGCTGGAAAAAGAGAAGATTCCAAGAGACAAGTTATGCGGGGGAGCTCTCTCCGGGAGGGCCCTTTCGTATCTCGACTTTGAAATCTCCGACGCCATCCATGAAAAGGAAATATCCGGGATGCGGGTCTGTTTTGCGGGTCGCTCGATTGAAACTGATAAGGGGCATCGGATGGCCACTACTGTGACGCGGCGGCATTTCGACAACTATTTGCTCGATAAGGCACGGGAAGCAGGGGCGGACGTTAGAATCGGCGAGAAGGCGCTCGATTTCCGGGAAGGAGCCGATCATGTCGAGGTCATTACCTGCAAGGGTTCTTACCGGTCTCAATTTGTCCTCATAACCGAGGGTGCGCAGGGAAAACTGAAAGACCGTATCAGGAGGAGAGATACAAAGAGGGAATATGGCATCTCTATGGTTGCCACAGTTGAAGCGGACAATGCAGAGATAGATGCCCGGCTTCCCGCACTCCTTGAGATTCACCTGGGAATTGTTCACATGGGGTACGGCTGGATATTCCCTCATGACGGCTATTATTCAGTGGGAATCTGGGGACCCGCGGCATATATCACAGATCCTCGAAGGGTGATGAAAAGATTTCTGCGCGATAACGGATTCAGTGGAGAATACAGTTTAAAGGGCCACGTGATGTCCATGGGCGGCATAAAGCGAACCCTTGTCGGCTCCAGGGTGGTGCTGGGCGGTGACGCGGCTGGATTTGCGGACCCTTTTTCCGGGGAAGGAATAGCCTTTGCCGTAAGATCCGGACAAATAGCGGCAGAGGTGATCGCCGACATCCTGCTGCGAAGGAACGAAGAGAGTCATTTGAAAGAATATGAAAAAAGGTGCTACAGAGAATTCGGACACACATTCAAATATGCCCTTTCATCATCAAAGATCATGAACCGTTTTCCCAGAATATTTTTCAACATTCTGACAAGAGATAGTGAGGCCTTCGATCAATTTCTTGAAATCCCCAACCTGAAGAAACAATACCTGAGTTACCTTGGTTGGATCATTCACAGGATACCGAGATTGATTATTAACTGACAGGCATTGAAGCTCCCCGCCGCAAGGAGACTGTGTCATAATTAAGCAGTTCTTTGACAAAAGAATATAAAGAACACAAGAAAGCCTGTTATAACCCCCCGGAATATGATAGAGTTTTTCCGAAAGGAGAAACACTATGGCATATCGGTGTGGCGATCGTCACCAG
>JAUVXT010000254.1 GCA_030603465.1 Deltaproteobacteria bacterium | reverse complement strand
CAGCGAACCGGGATAATCTTCCACAATCATATCGGGATATCCTTTTCTGAAGAAAACACCCTTCGTGCCCTGGCTGCTGCTTTCCAGTCCGTGTATAAAGACCCGTGTAATATTCATAAAATTACCTCATTCCATTGGAATTCCACCGGCCCCACTAATACTATTGAGCAGGAAATTTTGCAAGGGGTTCACATATCTAAATATTGATTTGCATGAGGCTGATATGCTAGGAGAACCTTTTACTAGACGAGTCCTTTGTAGAATATTCAATTTTGTTCAAGTTCAAGGAAGGCGACAATTTTAACCACAGGAATATATTGGATATTTCGAGGATTAAACTTTGAGCCTGACGCAGAAATTGGGCAAAAGGGGACGTTATGCAAAGGTCTCTATACGTGGAAGGAGTTATAATATGGTTTCCGTAATTCCGTTTAAAGCGGCAAGACCGGTCAGGGAATTTGTAAAAGAAGTTGCCTCCTATCCCTATGACATCATCGATTCGAAAGAGGCACGGGAAATAGCGAAGGGGAATCCGAAAAGTTTTCTCCATGTAGTCAAATCGGAGATCGATCTGCCTGAGGATGTCGATATGTACGACGACAGGGTTTACGAAAAGGCAAAAGAGAATTTAAGCGATTTTATGGGTAAAGGGATCATGTTCCAGGATAAAGAGCCCTGCTTTTATATCTATAGACAGAAAATGGGTGATCATGAGCAGTACGGGATTACTGCCTGCATCAGTGTCGAGGATTACGAATCGGGACACGTAAAGAAGCATGAATTGACAAGGGCGGACAAAGAGGCCGACCGAATGAAGCATATGGATGTAATAAACGCGCAGCCCGGACCGATACTGATGACATATAAGGCGGAAAAATCTATCGATCGAGTGGTGGAAAAAGTGGTGGAAAATGAGCCGGAATACGACTTTACTGCCGAAGACGGGATATCCCATACCGTATGGGTTGTCGCAGACGGGGCAATAATTAAAAGAATAGAAGAGACCTTTTCCGGGATAGAATCTGTCTACATAGCGGATGGTCACCACAGGACGGCCTCAGCCGCCCGGGTGGCAAAGAAACGTCGGGAAGAAAATGCCGATCATAAAGGCAACGAAGAATATAATTATATGCTGGCAGTCTTATTCCCAGATAACCAGGTAAAGATACTGGATTACAACAGGGCAGTTGCCGATCTGGATGGCATGACAGAAGAGGAGTTTATAGAGAAGATATCCGAAAAGTTCGCCGTAACTCCCGGTTTTACAGACCGGAGCCCGCGAGAAATCCATGTATTCGGCATGTACCTCAAGGGAAAGTGGTACAAGATTTCGGCGAAGGAAGGCACCTTCGATGAGGGTGATGTTGTCGACAGCCTCGACGTTTCCATACTGCAGAAAAATATACTGAGTTCCGTTCTGGGAATCGGAGACATCAGGACAGACAAGAGGATAACCTTTATCGGCGGCATACGTGGTATGAATGAATTGGAACGGCTGGTAGATTCCGGAGAATATGCCGTGGCCTTTTCGCTCTTTCCGACGACGGTGAAACAGTTGATGAATGTGTCCGATGCGGGCAAGATAATGCCCCCTAAATCGACATGGTTCGAGCCGAAGCTGAGAAGCGGAATATTTGTCCATCTCTTTTAAACAACTTAATTTTACAAATGCATTGTAAGTAGTGTGTCCCCTATGTGAGGCACAGAGTCCCCGCGCTACATAAGTTTTTTAACAAAAGTGGGCCTTTTTTCCGACTCCGGCCATTATAATGCCGCGAAGTGGCGTTCCGGAGCTTTTAAAGGGCCGCCCTATTTTATCAGCAGACGATATTCCCTCCTTGTCCAGTAGAGTATTATGAAAAATACAACTATATTTGAAACGGGTTGGGCTATCCAGACGCCATTCAATCCGAAGAAGGCCGGGAGCAGATAGATGAGGGGAATTAAAAAGAGTATCTGTCGTATCATCAATAAAACCATAGAGGTCGTGCCTTTCCCCAATCCGTTGAACATATTTATCCATATGATGGTGGGTCCCACCAGAACCTGAGTCAAAACGAATATCCTGAAAGCGGGCACTGCGATTGCCAGGAGTTCGGTATCCTGTGAGAAAATCATCAAAATGGGTCTTGTAAAGATTTCTATAAGAATCGTGCTGATTCCGCCGATCAGGGCGGAATATTTTGCCGCCACGGAAACAATCTTTTTGAGTCTTTCGAAATTGGATGCGCCGTAATTAAAACCGACCAGGGGCATGACGCCGTGGCCGAAACCGAAGATGACCATCATCAGTATGCCGTTTATGCGAAACCCCAGTCCCAGTGTGGCAATAGCGAGTGGGCCGTAATTTCCCAGTTTCTGATTGTAGACAGTAAGGACGAGACTGAACAGAAGGTGTGTGATAAAGGTGGGGACACCGACGCGATAGATGGCTTTTATAATTGCAGGGTTGGGCACGATGTATTTCCATTTTATTCTGTATTTTGAATGACTGAAGATGAGAAAATAAACGGACAGAAAGATAGTTAAAAACTGTGAAATCACAGTCGCAAGCGCCGCCCCCTGGATGCCCAGTTCGGGGAAGGGGCCCCATCCGAATATGAGAAAGGGATCGAGGACGGCGTTGAGGATTGCCGAAGTCGAAATCACATACATGGGGGTATTGGGATTCCCCTCGGAACGGAAGAGGTAGTCTGTGGTCATCATAAAAAAGAGGAAAGGGGTGCCGTATATGATGACGGTGAGATATCTTCTGGAAAGGGGAAGGATCTCTTCTGTGGCACCGAAAAAGGTCAGGATCGGATCATGAAACAGGATACCGAAAATGATTATTAAAAGGCCGAAAAATACAGAAAGAAAGAGCACCTGCCCCGCCGTTTTGTGCGCATTTTGATCTTTGCCCGCTCCGAACATTCGCGATGCAAAAGAACCGGCGCCGACACCGGTTCCCACGCCTAGAGCGCCGAATATCATCTGAATGGGGAAACAGATCGTCAGCGCCGCGATGGCCTGAGGGCTTATTTTTGCGATCCAGAACGTATCCACCACATTGTAAAGCGACATGACAAGCATCGCCACGATAGAGGGCAGGCCCATCTTAAACAGGAGTTGCCCTATGGGATCTTTCCCCAGATCGATTTTCTTTGTCTCTTTCTTTTGTTTCATACACCGGAATACACATATAAAATTGAGATACCGGTCTATACATAAAGCTAATAGCGTTTTTATTCAAACAAAAATAGTAACTGTTCACGGTTATCGGTTCACAGTTGACTGTTTTTCAATGAACTATGTAACGATTGAAGCACCTTGGATATTGATTTCAACTCCTGGATTAATTCTTTCGTAGCTAAATCAAAAAATATAGTAGCCTGTCCCGTTCATGAAATAAAAATCTGTGTTCTCAGCTCTGCAATTCTACATCTTCAAAAGATGACGCCGTAATTCTCCCATACCTTCAGTATTTTAACCGTGGACCGATAACTGTAAACCGTGAACTGTTTTTACAGGTGCATCACGATGCAGTTTTTGATATATACCTTTATAATCGTGAACTGAAGGGATAGATAGTTTTGGGAAAGACGATAGAAGAAAGACAAAGATACAATCTAATAGTCATTCTCGGTACGAACGCGTCGGGGAAGACAAGATCGGCGGCGAAGCTGGCCGCCGAGATAGGATCGGAGGTGATTTCCGCCGATTCACGCCAGGTTTACCGGGGGATGGACCTTGGCACCGGCAAAGATCTGGAGGAATTTGTCGTAAATGGAAAACAGATTCCCTGTCACCTGATAGATATCGTCGATCCCGATTATGAGTTCAATGT
>JAUVXT010000140.1 GCA_030603465.1 Deltaproteobacteria bacterium | reverse complement strand
GTAGAAAAGATCACATCTGCCCGAGAATAAAACCAGACGCTATATACAGCAAAGGCAAGTGTAGCAAGACCAAAAATAGCAGTAACAACCAGCCAGAGATTAGCAGCCTTGCCTTGTACGTCAGCTTCTTCTGAAAAGTAGATAGCATGCTGAGATACCCCAGCTTCGGCTGCAGCGCGACGCATTGATTCCAGAATTTCCTGTGACTCGGACCTAAGTTTATCCATGTCTTGCAAGTATTCATCTTTTAATTTATTGATTGTTTCAATAGTGCTCCTTGCCTGATTTTCCAGTAACTCAAAGTCCGTTCCCTTTCGCACTGAATAAGCAATGTGTGGTGTAATGATATTGTAGTAATTGTCATACTGATCACGTATCTTGTCTATTAACTGATTTCGGACATCAATCGCATTCTGAGGATGCTTTTGGATCGAAAAATCACGGATTTCCTTAAATTCATTTAAAGCTTTTTCGGCACTACCGGCAAGTTGCTTAACCGCATTATGCGATATCCCATCAAGGGAACAGTTCTTTAAATCGTTAAATAATTTCAATGTTCTTGAGAAAAAGGGCAACCCATCTTCAAAATGCAAGTCCGCTCCTAATTCTTCGCGTCTTACAAGAGACTTTGGATCAATTGAAGTTAAGTTTTCAAGTGCTGCAACCAGCCTTGTTTTCTCATCATTCTCTTGTTCTATGGTTGCCATTTGGAATCCTCCTTAATTTTAGTTTTTTTACTTATCTGTACCCTCCTCTACAATGACGATTTCCTCTTCCGTCAGGTCATAAAGTTCATAAATCAGTGCATTGATTTCAGCTTCAAGGTTCGGGATATCGGAGCCATCGGGATTATCAAGAATGGTTTTTACACGCTCAACTATCGGGGCCTTTTGTGTTTCTGATGCGGGAACAACTGGTATCTGTTCCATATATTGTGCAATAAATCTAAAAAACCCTCCCCTAATGGCTGGGCTTATATGGGAATAAAACCAATTCATTAGTTCTGAATTCAGTAATCCAATCAGCCATATTTCATCTGATGGCATAATGTAAGCTGTGTTTCCCAGGTATGATTTACTTTCATCCCAAGTAAATTTGGGGGATTGAGATATGTCTGGATATACAATTTTGGGTTTTTCAAAATAAGAATAATAGGCGCACGACCGGAGTTCCCACCAGAATTTGCCCTGATCAGCTCTCTTTTTTAACCTCTTTTCCCAATGAGACAAATGTCGATGTATGGCAGGGTAGGTTTGTTCAAAAATCCGCCGTGCGGCATCCTCTGTCTTTGCATCAGACCAGGGCCACTTCTTGTTGGCAGTGCTTGGAATATTTATAACATACAGCCCCGCCCACTCTGTTTTCCACTTACGAATATCGCGTCCTCGAAGCCACGGATTGATCAGCTCTTCACACGCAGGGTTTTCGGCAATCAATCTTTTTCGTGTGTCGGCATCGATCACAAATGCCTCATTGAAGCCAGTTAAAATACCACGATAAAAACGCCCGTTCACATATTCGCCAAGCGGTTTGCCCGCTCCTCGAATTTTTTCCATCAGTGCCAATACCTGCGGCATTTCGAGAGTCCAGCCCTCAGACTTCAGCGCTGTAACCGGCATTTGAAAGCCGAGGTTTGAGATAGTGTCTTCAATCCGTTCAAGCTGTTCCGATTTGCGGAAGGTGGTAACGAGAGTTTTTTCATTCTCCCCCGGTTTGTTTTTTTCGATCAACAGGATTGCGGGATATGTAGTTGCGTCAAATATCGGCAGATCACAAAAATCGATAATAAATCGAGGCGTTCCCGTGTGTGTCAATACGTGGCGGGTATTTTTGCCGTAGGTCGCCCGCATGAATTTGTTGGGAGCAATAAAACAGAGACATCCTCTACGTTTTAGAAGCTCTAACCCACGTTTGTAAAAGTATGTGTATATATCTGCTGTGCTGCAATAAAAATTCTGGAATTCTTTTGCAAGAAACGGCTTAAGGGATCTTATCCCTTCATGGCGAATATATGGCGGATTTGCTATCACAACATCAAACCCGCCTTTTGCTTGAAATATTTCCGAGTAATTTATATGCCATTCAAAGTGTTCGGCGGGCTTTGGTACATCTATGTTCTTTGTTTCTTCAATTCTGCTTTCGATTACTCGGATTTTCTTTTCGTCTTCTTTTTTATCTTTATCATCCTCAAAAAGCCTTCGTTGAGATTTAACTGCTAAAATAGCATCATTCAGTCTTTTGATTTGTTTATCACGATCATATTCAAAAAACTTCTTCATGACGATATCTATTTCACGCCGCTTATTTTCTTTTTTGGCAGGAATAGTAATATTAAATAATTCGTCCTTTGCTTTTTTAAGTTCTTCGACTAATTGAGTTCTTCTGTGATCTGTAGAACTTACTAATGATTCTGTGGAAAGTAATTCAATCAGGCTGTTGCCCTGCATGATTTTGTAATCCAAATTCGGCAGAGGTTTTATATCGAGGTAATCCTCCTCATCCACCACAAGAGAAAGCCATAGGCGAAGTTTGGCAATCTCAATAGCTCCGGGGTCGATGTCTACCCCGTAAAGGGATTCCTGGATGCAGTGACGTTTGAATTCATAAGCGTTTTTCCCGGTTTTTAGGTAGGTCTCCAGCACATTCCTGGCTTTTACGATTTCGTGCATCATTCCGACAGGAAAGGCGCCGGAGCCGATTGCTGGGTCGCATATTTTGATGGTCTCCAGTTTTTCATCCAGAAGCCGGGCGTTTTTTCTTATGCTTTCCGGAAGTTTATAATAATAAGTGTCTGTCTCCGTTCCTTCTCTTTCTACCCTCGCTTCATTTTCACCCACCTGCTCGCCGTATTTAATAAGCGTTTCAATATCATCCTTTGTGGGAACTGGATTCCCGCTTTCGCGGGAATGACAAGGGGTGAGCCGGGAATGACAGGCAGAAACTTCAGTAGTGAGGTAGTTAATCAAGCTTTCCCGGCACATATAGTGGACGATTTCACGTGGGGTGTAATAGGCGCCCTGACCCTTGCGCAGGTTTTCTGGAAGAAGGTTTTCAAATACTTTTCCCAGCATTTCCGGGTCAACGGCCACTTCTTTTTCCAGAGGCTCGTCTTCCTTAACGGTAAAATTATAGCGGTCGAAGATATCCAGGATACCGGTGCCTGTATCTCCGGCTTTTGTCTTTTCCTTGTTTGAAAACAATTCATCAGGCAAAAGAATATTTGTATTTTCCCAATCGTATGTCGCTTCGAATAATCCGCCATTCAGGAAGGGGATTTTGCAGTCAAATTTCGGGTAATAGCTCAGATCAATTGTCGCCCGTCCTTCGGTGGTAGCCAATGCCTCGTAAAACAGATATTCCAGATAATCGTTGAAGAAGTTCTTGTTCTCCGCGATACATCTTTTCAGCAATGTCCCGAGAAATCTCTTATCACCCTGTCCCCATTTTTCATCTCTGGGTACACCCAGCCATCCCTTTTTCTGGAGGAAATAGAGGAAAACTATCTGCCCTAACAGTTTCTTGGCGAAATTGGCGGTATTGATGGATCTGTCTTCAAATTCTTGTTTTATCTTGCTGTCTTTTTTTAGGATGTGATCGAGTTCTTCGGTTAGTTTTTCGAATAGCCCTTTATAGTCCAGATAGAATTGTTTGGTTACCGCTTCGACACTGAAGGCATTTTCTAATTCTGAGAGAGTGGGATTTCTTGAATCATTTTTCAGAAGAGGCAGCAACTGTTGCTGGGCGGTATGATTCGGCTCATTCTCGCCGACAAGGAATGAATATCTCTTTGCCGGGGTGAGTTCTTCTTTTACTTTGACTTTGCCGGATTCGGTGATCTCCTCTTTGTATTCCATTCGCACATAGGAAAAGCGCCAGTCGTCTAAATCAGGAGAAGCAAAAGCGACCAGTGCCGCGTCTCTCAACACACCGCCACGACCCCCGTTCAGATACCATGCAATGAAATTTCGCTGTCTTGTGCGGGCATGTTCAAGCGCGCCTTTCCGCTTCAGGTGTACGATGAGCACGTCGATCCTTTCGCCATTTGGATCTGTGTAAATACCGATGCGGCGATATTGTTTAACGTGGTCCGCGAATGAATGTCTGATGTAGCTTCCATATAGATACGGAAAGGCTTTTGATTCATCGATGTTGTCGAGGAGGTTTCGTATGAAATTTAAGAAACTGCCTTCATTGAAAGGACGGTTGAAGGTGTTGCTGATTAGATTTTCTGCTGCCTGTTTGTCCATGATTACTCTCTGTTTTCACTTGCCAGGAATTCGGATAAAATAACTTCCCTTTTTGATGACACAGTCGGTTGGCCCGGTCTTTCGGCATCAAGGATGTTATATGGAATGCTCTTTTTGAGGATTGCCAAAACCTTCAGGGGATTGGTCTCTTTTTCGATCTTTTTCTTGATGCCCTTGGTGGTGTTCTTCGGAATCACACCGTTTTCATATCCTCTCAGGACGAGTCTGATATACTCATCGTCGTCATCGGTGAAGCCCTGATATTTTCTAAATTCCTTCGCCTTCAAGCGCATGATGACGTAGCGTTCATTGGAAAGCCCGCCACGTCCGCCTGATCCTTTCGGTTCAAAATTTTCGCCTGAAGTGACAAAGCGGAACTGTTCTTTGTTGTCTTCCAGCATCGGATAGAACTGCTTTGGTATTTTCTCCCTTTTTGTATCTTTGTCGCATTCCAGGATATCCGCGGCTTCAAAGAAGGTGCATTCCCGGGAACCATCGCCGGCCGACATAAAGAATTTTTTCAATTTGCCTTTTCGAAAAAAGGTAATCAGCTGATCGTTCTCCATGTCGCATTGTCTGGATGATCGTGCTTTCTTTGGAAGGTTTTTAATTTCTTCAAAAAGCGCGGGTTGATTATCGCGAATATCGCGAATAAACTTCAGATACTTTAACTCGGATTGTCCTTCTTCATCATCGCCCGCATATGTCTTTTTGTCCGCAAGGCGTTGATACAGCGTGTCTCCGAATAATTCATGGGAAGATATGACTTCTTCATCGGTAAGATATTTTGCATCCTCTCCCAGTGTATCGTGGAAGGCCTGGATCTTGGACTTGATGTTATCTTCCAAGCCAATGTGTCTATCTGACTGGTCTGTGGGGAAAAAGTTAAATACGTAAATACTTGTGTGTTCAGTTCCTACACGATTCACACGCCCCACTCTTTGAAGCACCTTTGTCGGATTCCAGGGCAGATCGTAATTTACTACGATATTCGAACGGTGCAGGTTGATGCCCTCCGCGAGGACATCGGTGCTGATAAGAATCCGCAGATTGCCATTTTGAGTCCTGTGAGTGGGATCGTAATTCTCCTTGATGATGCGCCGTGCGTCTGCAACCGACTTTCTGCCCTCCGCAGTCTGTCCGCCTTCACTGGAGTAAAACAATACCTCGTTCGGAAATCGTGCGCTGAGTTTATTATAGAGATAATCACCCGTTTCCTTTGATTCCGTGAAGATGATAAGCTTCTTGTCTTTCAGCTCATTGTTTGTTTTCAGATCATCGATGAAGGTCTCTATCTTCGGGTCCGAATCGACAACCGACCACAGATCGCGGATTGCTTTCAGTAATTTCAAGTCGGCCTTGAGGTCTTCTATTAATTCCGGCTTGAACTGTTCCGCGTCATACCGGCTTATTCTTTCCTGATCTATGAATCGATGTATCTTGTCCTCGTTGTCTTCATCCAATAGATCGTAAACGTCAACAGTCTTGCTGATATAGATCGTCCCCTTGTTAAACATGTCGATGAAATTAACATAAGATTCAACAAAGCGGCCGATTGTCTTTCGAAACGCATAAAAACTGCTTTCAAGCCGCTTCACCAGGATGACCTTCATGAAACCGCCGACGTTGCGCTGGCTCTGCTTTTCAAGTTCAGAAACCTCTTCTTTCAGATATAGCAGGGGTGTGTAGCGGGCGTATTTGAATTTTTTCAGTAGCTCTATGGTGCTATTGAAGGTTGTGCTTATCTCGTCATCGAATTCGTAAATGATTCGCCGCGGGTCTTCCACATCGGGAAAGAACAGGCCCTGTTCATCGATATCCTTATTGAAATATTCTGTAATTTCAGAACGCGTCCTCCGCACCATCGTATATTTCAGGATATTTTCCCTGATTTTTCCGGAACCTTCTTTGATGGCGCTGATGTATTCCGGATCTGACTTTTTGATTTTCTTGAGTCTGTGCATGAGACTCTTAAAGAATTTTTCAAGGTTCGGCACCCCCGGAATTGTTGATTTCTTGGGGATCTGAAAGAGTTTCAACTGGCTTAAAATATCGTCAAAGGTGTTGTTCAGGGGAGTCGCGGAAACCAGAATGACTTTTTTGCCGTGACAGATCTGATGAATCATTTCAAAGCCCTGAGTATATTCATTCCTGAAACGGTGCGCCTCATCGATGAAGATATAATCGTATTTTTCCGTTCCATCCTTTATGATTTGATCAAGTTTACCGAGAGATTCTACCTTTGTTTTTTTGATTCCAAAGTCAAAAAATGTCTCTTCCCAGTAGTCCTTGAGTACAGGAGGGCATATAACCAGCTTGCCACCGGGCAACTGTTGGGCCAGCATGGCGGATATAAATGTTTTCCCCAGACCGACGACATCGGCCAGGAACACTCCGTTGTAAGCATCCAGGATTTTTTTGGCGGAGACAACTGCCTGTTTTTGATATTCAAGCTCCATAAAACCTTCAGGCAGATCCAGCTCGATCTCCTCATCGATATTGATGTCTTCCTTCAGGTATTCGTAGAGCATTTTCAGATATAGATGATAGGGGATGATCGCGTCATTGAGCCAGGTTTTGTTCCGGATGGTTTCGACATATTCCTGTGAGATATTTACGCCGTCTTTCCACAATGCTTCAAATTG
>JAUVXT010000243.1 GCA_030603465.1 Deltaproteobacteria bacterium | reverse complement strand
GCATTGAGGGACATCACACATGGTAGCCTTTATCCGAAACAATAACTTGATACTTTCACAGAGGTTTGGTCTATGATCACTTTCATGCTTGTTATATTTGTAATCCTCCTCCTGGCGGGTGTCCCTATCTGTTTCGTACTGGGAACAACCACTTTTTTTACCTTTGTTCAAATGGGGAATCCCTTAATCTATAAGCTCATACCCCAGCGGATGTTCGGTGCCGTCGATGATGTCGTCCTGCTGGCCATTCCCTTTTTCATCCTGGCGGGCGAGGTGATGAATCACGCTAAAATTACCGACGGGTTGATTCGCTTTGCCAGTGTCCTTGTGGGACACCTTCGAGGCGGGCTTGCCCACGTGAACATTGTCGCCAGTATAATCTTCGCCGGGATATCGGGGTCGGCCGTGGCCGATACGGCCGCCCTGGGGAAGATACTGATTCCAGCAATGAAAAAAGACGGTTACGATGAAGGCTTCAGCGCAGCCGTGACGGCAAGTTCATCCGTCATCGGTCCCATTATTCCGCCCAGCATTCCCATGATCATCTATGCTTCAATTATGCGGGAATCGGTGGCCGCACTCTTTCTTGGCGGTTTCCTCCCCGGCATCGGCATGGGCCTGTGCCTCATGGCGGCGGCCTATGTCATTTCACGACGCAAGAATTATGGAACCATGAAACAGCGTGCCACTGTAAGAGAATTTTTTCAGGCCCTCAAGGCGGGCAGTCACGGTCTCATCATGCCGGTGATCATACTGGGGGGTATCCTGGGTGGTATCTGCACCCCCACCGAAGCCGCGGCCATCGCCGTTGCCTATGGTCTCTTTGTGGGCTTTTTCATTACCCGCGCCCTCAAGCTGTCGGATATTTTCCCCATGTTCCTTCGAAGCCTTCTGACATCGACGATGATCCTCTTTGTAATCGCAACGGCCTCCCTCTTCGGCTGGGTTGTAGCCTTTTACGATCTGGGTGATAAGGTTGCCTATCTCATCCTCGGTATTTCCGAAAATCCGATTATTTTGTTGCTACTCGTCAATCTGCTGCTGCTTCTAGCGGGGATGTTTATGGATCTCACCGTCAATATCGTGATCTTCGTCCCCCTGCTGGCGCCTTTGGTTGTTACCCAGCTCGGTTTGCATCCGCTTCATTTCGGTCTCATCGTCCTTGTCAATCTGACCGTTGGTCTGTCAACACCCCCCGTGGGACTGACACTCTTTACCGCCTGCGGTGTCAGTTCGGTAAAATTTGAAGACCTGGTGCGGAAGATATTACCATTTACAGCGATGCAGATGGTGCTCATACTTTTTGTTACTTTTGTTCCATTCCTCTCTACATTCCTGCCCAGATTTTTTGGATATATAAAATAGCCGGCAGGTTTCTGTTTGACAGAGGATGATTATTGAAGGAGTTTAAAAAAATGGATGTTACTGATAAAATAGCCCTTGTTACCGGTGGGGCATGCAGTATCGGCCGGACCATTACTGCCACGCTTGCCAGGCAGGGCGCCCATGTCGTGGTAGGGGATATAGTTGATAATGCCTTTGAAGATATCAAGGAGGAGATAGAGGGATACGGGCGGCAGAGTATGACCGCTCATCTTGACGTGACCGACGGCAATTCGATTCAAAAGATGGTTGAAGCGGTCATTTCACGGTTTGGTCGCATAGATATACTGGTAAACAATGCCGGAGTTATCGCCGCTCCGGGATGGGCCGATCGTGATGACACGACGGAGGAAGACTGGGATATAACTCACAGCATAAATGTCAAGGGTGTGGCCAATGTTTCCAATGCGGTGATCCCTCACATGAAAGAGGCTCGCTATGGAAAGATTATCAACATAGCATCCGTTGCAGGAAAGCAGGCAACCGTTATTAACCCCCCCTACGCGGCTTCGAAGGCGGGAGTTATCAGCCTGACGCGGACCATGGCCATGACCCTGGCACCATATAACATCAATGTCAATGCCGTCTGCCCGGCACTCCTCTGGACACCCATGTGGGAAAAAATCGCCTACAAATGGGTCAAGGTCAACCCCGAATTTGAAGGTCTTTCCGCTCGGGAAATTTTCGATAAATCGGTCGCCGCGAGAGTTCCCCTGCAGAGACCGCAGACACCGGAGGATGTGGCTAATTTGGTTGCCTTTCTTGCATCCGACGCTGCCCGCAATATAACGGGGCAGGCAATTAATGTCGATGGGGGTTCACGTACGGACTAGTCGACCGTGGGCCATCAGAAATAATGCCTCGGCCGTCGATAAGGCGTCGAATAGATAAAACTTTTAACATTCACAGGAGTAAAAGAAATGGTGAAAAAAGAAACAGCCAAGAAAGATAAGTCGCCAGTTGTCGCAGAAAAGATAATGCTGGAGATGTATAGTAAGATTTACGCTACCCGTCGGTTTGAATTGACGTGTATCGATCTCTATCGCCAGGGATTGATTCGTGGTTTTCTCCATCCCTACCTCGGCGAAGAGGCGATCGCTGCCGGGGCCTGCACTGCCATTAAAGAAGACGACTATATAATCAGTACCCACCGGGGCCATGGTCATTGTATCAGCAAAGGTGGAAATCTGAAGTTGATGATAGCCGAGATAATGGGGAAGGAAACTGGTCTCTGTAAGGGGCGCGGCGGATCGATGCACATTTCATGCAAAGAGGACAACAACCTCGGGGCCAACGGCATTGTCGGTGGAGGCATCCCCATCGGTACCGGTGCGGGAATGGGAATAAAAATCAGGGGCACCCGGCAGGTGGTAGTTAGTTTCTTCAGTGACGGGGCATCGAACAATGGTGTCTTTGCCGAATCCATCAACCTGGCATCCATTTACAAACTTCCCGTCATCTTCATGCTGGAAAACAATCATTATGCCGTCGGCACAAAGGTGGAATTTTCCTCGGGAGAAAGCAATCTTGCAGGCCGTGGCCCAGCCTATGGCATACCGGGAATCTGCGTGGATGGAAATGATGCCGTCGCTGTATATTGTGCGACAAAGAAGGCTGCCGAGCGTGCGCGCATGGGGAAAGGCGCAACGTTGATCGAAGCAAAAACCTATCGCCACGGTGGACACCACGTGAATGACCCCGGCCTCTACATGGATCAGGAATTGCTCAAGCAGTGGAAAGAGAGAGATCCCATGATTATCTTGAAGGGCAAGATAAAAGACAAGGCCAGGGTAGAGCTAATTGAAGAACAGATTGACGGTGAGCTGGAACAGGCGGTCGAATTTGCCAAAAACAGTCCCGAACCCTCTGTTGATGAATTTTTGCAAAGCGTTATTAACGAGTAAGAAGAGCAGACAGGAGTGACACAATGTCAGAGATAATGTATCGTGAAGCACTTAACAGGGCCCTTTATGAAGAAATGAAAAGGGATCCCCTGGTATTTATAATGGGTGAAGGGATTGCCGAGTTCGGTGGAACATACAAGGTGACGGACGGCCTTTGGAAGGAATTCGGGTTGGAACGTCTCATCGACACCCCCATTGCGGAGGCATCCTTTACGGGTATGGCGGTGGGGGCGGCCCTCGTCGGTGCCCGCCCCGTCATAGAACATCTATTCGTCGATTTTACCATGCTTGTCATGGATCAAATCGTAAACCAGGCGGCCAAATACAAATTTATGTCGGGAGGCCAGGGGACGGTTCCCATGGTGATGAGGACCCAGGGCGGGGCCGGGAATGGCCTTGCGGCACAACACTCACAGAGCCTGGAGGCCCTCTTCTATCACATTCCCGGATTGAAGGTGATTATGCCTGCCACCCCCTATGATGCCTGCGGTTTGTTGAAATCCGCGATCAGGGACGACGAGCCGGTCATCTTTATCGAACACAAGCTCCTCTACATGACGAAGGGAGAAGTCCCCGATGAGGAATATGCGCTGCCCATCGGGAAGGCGGACATAAAAAGAGAGGGAGACGACGTAACCCTGATTACATATTCATATATGACACTCAAATGTCTCGAAGCCGCGCAGGCC
>JAUVXT010000127.1 GCA_030603465.1 Deltaproteobacteria bacterium | reverse complement strand
GTGTCGATTGGCCGGAAATATCCTTATCCTTTTTTGCCTTTTCGTAAAAATAGCTCACAATGCTTGTGCCGTGATGTTGCCTTATTATATCTATTATGGGTCTTCCCAGTTTGTATTCTTTTGCAAGGGCGCATCCATCCTTGACATGCGATGTTATGACGAGACTGCTCATCTGCGGTGTGAGGGAATCGTGCTTGTTTTCCCAGTTTTGTTGATTTTCGATGTAATAAATCGGCTTTTTCATCTTACCTATGTCATGATAATAGGCGCTGACCTTTGCCAGGAGAGAATTTGCGTTTATGGCTTCCGCTGCCGCTTCAACCATTGAGGCCACAACTATGCTGTGATGATAGGTTCCCGGCGCCACCATGATCATTTGTTGAAATATAGGTTGATTGAGATTTGCCAGTTCCAGGAGTTTTATGTCTGTGGTATAACCAAAGAGTGTCTCAAAGAATGGAACGATTCCTGATACAATAATTCCGGCTAAGACGCCGCCGACGATTCCCATCAGCAGTTTAATGAGGGTATCTGTGGTGAATAAATTGCCCGATAAAAGTGCGAAACAGATAATAATTGCCGTGTTCGCCACACCTATCAAAAGTCCCGTTTTAAAATAATCCGAACGCTGTTTGCAGTGAATAATTCTGTGGGTTGCAACAACGCTTCCGATGAATGAAAAGAGAAAAATAGTCATTTTTTCTTCAAAGAGGAAGGCCATCAGGAAAGAAGAACCTACGGAAAAAATCAATCCCATTCGACTGGTTATAAGAAGCGCGACAAGCATGGCGCCCACTGTAACGGGTATGGCGTAGAAGGCGGCATATGCGGGGACTATATTGAAGGTATACTCAATTGATTCACATATAAATATACCCGCCTTGGCTAATAACAACTGAAGAATCATTGTTATGCTCAGGAATAGCATGTCGGTATTCGTATTCCTCAAAGATTTCAGAAAGTTTTCAAATATTTTGTAGAGGACGAATGATAATAGTAAAATCGTGAGGAACATGCCAAGGAAGGCGGAGAAGTTCAACATCCTCTCCCCCTTCTCCTGGTCCTGAAAAAGTATATCGAGTTTGTCCAGGTCGGAAGGAGTTATCTTCTCTCCTTCCCGGATAATCATTTCATTCTTCTGAACCTTGTAAAAGACCGGTTTGATGTTGTCCCATGCGAGTTGTTTCCTCGTTTCCGTATCATTTTTGGCAAACGTAAGGTTAGGCGTTACCAGCTTTTTGGCGAGGGCAACAGTCACCGATATTATGTGCTTTGACTTATCTTTGAGTACGGTCTTTGAATGTTTCAGAATGAGGTCGTAGGCATCATTCATGATCAGTATGGACGAGAGATCGTTTTCCTCCCTCTCTTTCTGGGTCTTTATGTCACGTATTGTGATTCCCTTATCACGGATAATGCTTTTAATCGTTTCGTTGCGTACCGGTCCGCTGTTATACACCATGTAAATCAGTTTTACGGCATCGTTGCATATATCAAATGAAAATTTATACCTGTAGAGCGATTTATATTCACTGACAGTGAGTTTAATCCTTGCAAGTTTCTCGAAATCACCTCTTAATTTTTTGTCAAAACCGGGGTCTTTCTTTGCGTCGGCGTTTCTGTAGTCTTCGCCCGCTGTAAGAAATGCTTTCGCAAGAATGATTCCTGTCTTTGCCGGCATATCCCTGTCGTAATCATAGATGGGCCTTATCTTTTCTATTTCAATCAATTTCTTTTGTTTTGTTGATGCCCTATCCTCTACCAGGAAATCACGGTCTGCCTTAATGTTTTTCGTTGCAATGGATCCTTCCCTGTATTCAGGATGGGTGCGGGGAATAATCTGTGGATATAATATTAATGAGAGGGTAAGACTCATCACAACCGCTATGATCCATCTCTGAAAGCGGAGGTCTTTACCAAGCGGAAATATTAAACCGGTCTTTTCCGAGATTGAGTTCTTTCCATTTGTGGGTTTATTGATTTTGGTCATATCAGAAATAATCCTGGCAGGTCGGTTGTCAGTTGCCCCTTTTTATTCTGTCGAGGTTGTTATAGGCGCGTATAATATCCTGAACGAGCGGATGCCTTACCACATCTATCTCAGAAAAATAGACTATTTTGATGCCATCAGTCTTCTTCAGGATTCCTTCGGCCTCGATTAATCCCGGTGTTTTACCGGGGGGAAGATCTATCTGGGTTACATCTCCGGTTATAACGGCCTTCGAACCGAACCCCAGCCTTGTCAGGAACATCTTCATCTGTTCTGTGGTGGTGTTCTGCGCCTCGTCGAGAATTACAAAGGCATCATTAAGTGTTCTGCCCCTCATAAAGGCGAGGGGAGCAACCTCGATTATTCCTTTGCTTATCAGTGCGGATGCCCTGTCGAATGCGACCATATCATAAAGGGCATCATAAAGCGGTTTAAGATAGGGATTGACCTTTTCAGAAAGATCGCCGGGCAGGAAACCGAGCCTTTCACCGGCCTCCAGGGCGGGCCTTGTCAAAATTATGCGATTTACCCTTTTTTCGAGCAGCGCCGCGATAGCCATCGCCATGGCGAGATAGGTTTTTCCCGTTCCCGCGGGGCCTATGCCAAAGACTATGTCACAATTCCTGATGGAATCTATGTATAGTTTCTGGGCGACACTTTTGGGTGTTATCACCCTTTTCTTTGAGGATATGAAGACGGTGTCAAGGAAAATTTTTTCAAGATTGACCGATTCGTTTTTGGCAAGTATCCGGTGCGCGTAATCTATATCAGCCGGGAATATGGGATAGCCTTTCTTGATGATTGAGTAGAGCTGGAGCAGCATATTCTCGATCAGATCGACGCAAAAAGCATCCCCTGAAATAGAAACATTATTCCCCCTTACATTAAGCTTTACATCTTCCATTGTTTCGATGAGCTTAATGTTGTTGTCATACTCTCCGAAAAGTGTTTTTATGGCATTGTTGTCCGGAAAGTGGACTTTTTTGGAATAAATACTCTGTGAAGCCTGTATCTTCAAGTAAGTATATGCCTTTTTTATCTTCGAGTTTTATTGTCGCGATAAAAACCCCAAAAAGAAGCGGTATACATATCACTATGTATTTTTGATTGCAACAGATTTCGTCATCCTTGCAGGAACAAATGAGAATACACCTTGGCGCTTTCCACCATGTTTGCAATAACGCAATATTCATTCGGTTGGTGCATGGTCTTATCAATTTTCGACCAGGCAGCCGCAGGGTATCCCTCTTTTCTGAGGTGGGCGGCAACCGTTCCGCCTCCTATTCCTACAGGCGTGGCAGTAACACCGTATATATCTTGAACGGCATGCTTGAGGGCGGAAACAACGGGGGCATTGCCAGAGGTAGGCGCGGGCGCCGCCACTTCCTGTATTTTTTCGCATTCTATGGAGACATCGAATCTTTCTTCAACCTCTTTTGTCATTTTAAGTATTTCGGACAGAATAAGGTCGAAATCGTAGGAGGGAAGGATACGGCAATCGAGATAGAAGACATCTTCCCCCGGAATGGTATTTACGTTGGGAACATTTGCCTCTTTCTTTGTCGGGGCAAAGGTAGACACAGGAGGCTCGTAGATGGCTTCAGAGGCATCGAAAACCTTATAAAGGTCATTCAGCCTCACTACGAGGTGAGATGCCGCTAAAAACGCGTTTTTGCCTTTTTCGGGTGTGCTTCCATGGCACTGCACCCCCAGGGTTTTAAAGCGCAGCCACAGTATACTCTTCTCCGCGATCTCTATCATAGACCCCTCGGGGTTGCCGAAATCGGGCACTACTATTATGTCATCTTTCTTGAAGAGGTTTTTTTTGTTTTCAAGAAGATATACGAGGCCCTTCATGCTCGATGTTTCCTCGTCGGCAACGAATGCGAGGCCTATCGTGGACACCGGCCTGATGCCCTCGTCAATAAATGCCTTTGCCGCGAAGATGGAGGCCACAAGTTCCTGCTGATTGTCCTCTGTCCCCCTTCCGAAAATCTTGCCGTCCCTGACGACGGTTTCGTAGGGATCATGATCCCAGAGATTCATCTCTCCGGGTGGCACGATATCGGTATGCGTAAGAATCCATACGGTTCTTTCCGGTTTTTCCCCCGGAAGAGTCGTTATAATATTGGGTCTGACACCCGCGGAGACCATGTCGTCGGGTGCGTTATATTCTTTAATGTCCTTAAATCCCTTTAAACGGAGGTAATCAACGAGAAACCGAGCCTTTTTATATTCTCCGTCTCCGTCGTTTTCAGGGCCAATGGCCGGTATGGCGGTGAGCGCGGTCTGCAGTTCAATCATGTCGCCCCGATATGAATCTATCCTCTTGCTGATTCGCTTTAATATCGTTTTATCTACCATTATTCACCTCTATCTTTTTGACCGTTCCAAAACTGGAAAGGGATTCGTCAAATTTCTTTTCATTTCCAAGGACGAGTATGCTCTCGCTCTCCTTTGACAGATATTTTACGGCCGCACTTTTTACGTCTTCCAGAGACACCTTATTAATATTGCCGCGATAGGCGGACAGAAAATCTTCCGGGAGATCATTGTATTCCAGCATCAGCTGCTGCATTGCTATCTGGTTTGCCGATGTGAAGGAAAAGACGAAACTGGAATCTATGGATTTTTTTGCCCATGCCAATTCCTTCTCTTTTACGAGGACATCCTGTGTGTCGTCAATGATGGAACGAATGACAGAAAGGGACTTTGCCGTCGATGCCGACTTTGTCATGGCATAGGCGGCAAAAACACCATAACCTGTACGCGCCGAATAGAAACTCCCCGCGCTGTATGCCAGGCCGAGATTGTTTCTCACCTCGTTAAAAATACGTGAGTTGAAACCGCCGCTGCCGAGGATAAAATCAAGAACCTGAAAGGAGAAATAATCGGAATCCTTCTTCCCCGGCGCTATCTGCCCGAGAATTATTACCGATTGAGGAATGTCCTTAAAGATGTAACTGACGGATCTCTCCGATCTTTTTCCGGGAGGGGGAACGGTTTCAACTGTTCCCGCGGCGCTCCATTTCCCGAAATGTCTGTTCAGTATGGTTGTAATTTCGTCTTTTGTTATGTCTCCCGACACGGCCATCATAATATTTTCGGGATAGAAGAATCGCCTGTGAAAACGCCGGAGATCCGCTCTATTGATATTCTTGACGGAGCTTATCGAGGACAATCTCCCCCGCGGATTGCCCGAATATATGATCCGCGTGAATTCGCGGAAGGCGAGACGCTGGGGATTATCATATACTCTCCTCAAGGATTCGATCTTCAAGTTTTTCGCAAGTCTTAATTTGCCCTCTTCAAAAACGGGTTTTATAAGGACATCTGAAAAGATCTTTACGCCCTTTTCGATATCTTCCTTGAGAACCGAGAGCGAGGCGGTTCCAGATTCCCTGCCCATGGAAAGAGAAATTGCGCCGGCCATGTAGTCGAGTTCCGCGTCTATTTCATCGCCCGACATATTCTCTGTACCGCCTGTGCGCATGACAGTACCGGTGATTCCCGCGAGTCCCTCTTTTCCTTCCGGGTCGTAGACGGAACCCGTTCTTATGACCGCTGAAATGTTGACTAGGGGGAGTTCGTGGTCTTCAAGGAGATAGAGGATAATACCATTTTCCAGTGTCATTCTTTCCGCCTTTGGAAGCTCAAAGGTGGAATCAGGATAGGTAATCCTGTCCGGGTCTTTATGGGGTAAGGAAGTACAGGCCGCGATAGTCAGAGAAAAAATCAGGAAAATGATTACAGATAATCTTTTCATTTGTTCTCCTTCTTTACAAGTTCGGCAACCGTCCTGTTTTCCGCATTAAGATATTTTTTTGCCACCGTCATGATGTCCTGTGCCGTAATCTTTTCGATATATTTTATGTGATCCGTTATATAGCGGTAGTCGCCGGCAATTACCTCATAGTATGACAGCGTGCTCGCGAGACCGGAATTTGATGAAAGGCCTCTCAGAAAATCCGCCTTGAGCTGGTTCTTGGCCTTCGCGATTTCCCGTTCATCGACGGGTTTATTTTTTAATCTGTCCAGCTCTTCATAGATGGCCTCTTCCAGATTTTTGACCGTAAATGGATGCCTGGGCGTGGCGAATATTGCGAAAAGATTCGGATATCTGGCGCCGGGAAGACCGTTTGCCGTATCCGCTTTTGTCGCGATCCCCTTTTCTGTTACAAGAGATTTAAAGAGCCTCGAAGTCCTTCCTCTGGAAAGGATCGTATCTATAATATCGAAGGCATAGTCATCAAAAGAGGGGAGGGTGGGTTTGTGATACCCTATGTAGAGCTGCGGATTTGAGTCGGCAATGTACTGTATTCTTCGCTCACCCATCTGCGGCGGTTCTTTGGCTATATTTTTGACGGGTATCTCCTGATAGGGTACGACTCCGAAGTATCGTCTGATAATATCCATAACCTGTGATGATGAAACATCCCCGACTATGGCTATAACGGTATTGTTGGGGGCGTGGTAGGTTTTGAAAAAGGATTTCATATAATCGATATTGAGAAAGGGCATGTCGGCGGCCCATCCTATTACCGGTCTTCTGTAGGGATGAACGATGAAAGTGCCGGCAAGGAACTGTTCCATGAGCTTTCTCTCGGGATTCGATTCGATCGTCTGCCTTCTCTCTTCCATGACCACATTTCGCTCGGAATAGAATTCGCGAAAGACGGGATTGAGCATCCGGTCCGCTTCGATGCGCGCCCACAATTCAACCCTGTTCGAAGGAAGGCTTACGTGATAGGTGGTGACATCGTAACCCGTCGAGGCATTCAGCTCAATTCCCCCGTTTTCCGTATAGAGGCGATCGATTTCATTTTCTATGACATATTTTTTGGCCTCTTTCTGGAGAAGCCGCAATTTCTTCTCCAACTGATCGATCACTTTTTCGTCGCCCCTGTCCCCCTTTATCTTTTCAAGATCCAGGGCATTTATCGCATCATCCTTCTCTGCGAGGATCCTGCGTTCTTCAAGGTAGTTTTTCGTCCCGATAGTCTTTGTCCCCTTAAAGAGCATGTGTTCAAGGAAATGGGCGGTTCCAGTGCGTCCGTCCGCCTCATCGGCGGCGCCAACCTTATACCGTATATAGAAAGAGACGGTGGGGCTCAGGTGCCTTTCAACAATAAGAACCTTAAGCCCGTTTTTTAATGTAAATTTCTTCGTAACTATTCAGCATAATATATTTTAAGTTCTTTGAAAAAAGTTCTTGACACTGTTTTGGGGCGGTTTTCAAAAAACCCGTTGCAATCTAAAGACATGCCCGCAATGATGCTGTAACGTTACTGGGCTGCCTGGTTTG
>JAUVXT010000196.1 GCA_030603465.1 Deltaproteobacteria bacterium | reverse complement strand
ATTCTTTTTATGTTTTCTTCCGGCCGGAATAGATAGATGGAATCGTCTCCGCCTCTGTATGCCTTTAATCCCTCAAATATTTCCTGGCCGTAATGCAGACACATCGCAGCGGGGTCCAGCGTTAAGGGCCTGTAGGGTTCTATGGAAGCGTCGTGCCAGCCTTCTTTTTTGTTGTGTTTCATGATGAAAAAGTGGTCGGTAAATATTTTTCCGAAACCCAGGGCTTTTTCATCCGCAGGTTTTGCTTTCATTTTTTCCGGTGCAATTTGCGTGATCTTAATCGCCATCTTTAGCTCTTCTCCTTATATTCATTTTCCTTAAAACGGGACATTTTAATATTTGAAGACAAGAGACATCTTCCTGTTCCGAGGTGGTTTTGTTCATAATCACACCACCCTCTCTTCGCCATTCAGTCAATATTGTGTGTGTGATTACGGTGAAGGGAGGAAGTTTTCCTGCCTATTTTACCTCTCAGGCAGGAAACGCTCAGCATGAAAAGACGCCATGCTTTCCCATAGCACTAAATCATTTTTCTATCAAGGCTTCTGTATTGAATGGCCTCGGAAACATGAGATGAACGGATATCTCCTTCCCCTTCCAGGTCTGCAATGGTTCTTGCCACCTTTAATATCTTCGTGTAGGCCCTCGCGCTGAGACCGAGTTTGTCCATAGCCATTTCAATCAACCGTCGGGAGTCACTGCCCGGTTGACAGAATTCTTTGATTTGCTTATTGCTCATTAATGCGTTGCAGGATATCTCGTTTGCGAATCTTTGTTTTTGTAATCTTTTTGCCCGCATTATACGTTCCTTGATGTTTTCCGATTTTTCTCCTTTGGTTTTTGTGGTTAGATCTTTGTATCTTACCGAGGGAACTTCTATATGGATGTCGATTCGGTCGAGCAAAGGGCCTGATATCTTTGCCCTGTATAGCCTTATCTGGGTTTGAGAGCACCTGCATTCTCTCTTATGGTCCGTAGAATAGCCGCAGGGACAGGGATTCATTGCCGCCACAAGCATAAATCTTGCCGGATAGACAATTGTAACGGACGCCCTGGCAATTGTAACATTTCCATCTTCCATCGGCTGTCTTAACACCTCCAGCACGTGCCTTTTGAACTCAGGGAGTTCGTCCAGAAAGAGGACGCCATTGTGGGCAAGGCTGATTTCACCCGGCTTTGGCATATGGCCTCCGCCCACGAGTCCTGCATCGGAGATAGAGTGATGGGGGGCACGAAAGGGTCTTGCCCCCATTAGTGATGTTCCTTTGTCGAGCAATCCCGCCACAGAATATACCTTCGTTGTCTCTATTGCCTCTTCGAAGGAAAGGTCGGGTAATATTGTCAGGAATCGCTGTGCCAGCATCGTCTTTCCGGAACCGGGGGGACCTATCATTATTATGTTGTGACCGCCGGCCGCGGCGACTTCCAGTGATCGCTTTGCCTGATCCTGGCCGCTTACTTCATCAAAATCGAAGGGATAGGAAAGACTTTTTGAATACAGTTCAGATGCATTCACCTTTGTGGAAGGGATTTCCCGGATATCGTTTAAAAATTCCACCGCATCATGCAGGTAATCAACTGCGATGACATCTATTCCCTTCACCATGGCTGCTTCAGTTGCATTTTTCCTGGGGAGTATAATACCCTTCAATCCCATTATTTTTGTACGCAATGCTGCGGAAAGGGCTCCGTGAACTAACTTTATACTTCCATCCAGCGAGAGCTCGCCGACGAGCATGTAATCAAGGAGTTTTTCACCTTTTATTATACTTTCCGCTGCAAGGATGCCGCAGGCGATGGGGAGATCAAAACTGGTCCCCTCTTTTTTGATATCTGCCGGGGCAAGATTAACAGTCACTCGATGTCTGGGGAAGCCGTAGCCGGAATTCTTTATGGCTGCCTTAATTCTGTCTTTGCTTTCCCTGACAGCTGTGTCGGGCAGACCAACGGTAGAAAATTGGGGAAGGCCGGAAGAAACATCCACCTCGACATCGACCGGATAAGAGTCTATCCCTATTATGGAACTGCTTATTGTTTTGACGATCACGGTCAAATCCCCGGTATTTTGCCCATGATTTTATTGGATGAAGACACATAAGGCAAGGTTTTTTACTGCCTATTTCTCGATGTTCATCTTGACTGGCCTGAGTGGCTGTGATAGATGTCGAATGGAATATTCGTAGTCTTCTGTTTAATAATGAAAGTATTGTTAATATTATGGCGAAATTTACACACTTGGATGAAAAGAATAAATCGAGAATGGTTGATGTTACGCAAAAGGAACCATCCCTCAGAGAGGCGCTTGCCTGCGGGAAGGTTTTGATGAAGCGTGGTACCATAGAGGAGATTGAGGCACATAATGTGGCAAAGGGTGATGTCTTTGGCGTTGCAAAGATTGCCGGTATTATGGCTGCAAAGAAGACAAGCAATATCATTCCAATGTGTCACCCCCTGGAGCTGACGGGGATAGATATCAAATTTTCTACCGACAGAACAAAGGGCGAGGTAACCATTGAGGCAGAAGTTAGAACTTTTGGGAGAACGGGCGTTGAGATGGAAGCCATGACCGCCGTCAGTGCAGCGGCTCTTACCATATACGATATGTGCAAATCCGCCGACAGAGAAATGATACTGACAGATATAAAATTGTTGAAAAAAAGCGGTGGCAGAAGCGGACTTTTTGAGAGAATAGAAAAAAAGAGTTCTGCCTGAACTGAACAGCGAGCGCATTCCCCGCAACTTGTTGCGGGGAGCTTCAATTACGGAGTCAAGATGTCAGAATCTACATACAGGACAAGAAAGGCCTTCGTAATTCCACTTATCCTGGATACCATTCTTCTTTTCTTCCTCGTGCTGGTTTCTCTTTTTACTGGTGGCTCTCCCGCAGAGACGATCATTCTTGTGGTCATATTTATACCGCTCTTTTACGTGTTCATTGAATCGTTAATCCGTAAGATATCTGTGGGAGAGAAGGGAATCGAGATAAAAAAACTTTTCAGGGAAAAGAAGCTTGAATGGGAAGAGATCACGAACGTGGATGCGATGATCATCCGGAAGAAGGTCTACCTGTTGCTGACGACGACAAAGGGATTTCACGTATTGACAAATACATGTGAAAAATTTATAACCCTTGTTAAGGATATCGTTAATCGTATCGATGAGGAAAAGGTTGAAATCAGGGTCCGCGATATGGCTGATAAACCTGTAAGGAGGGTGGCTGATGTCCTGGTGGCATGGATTGCCGTTGTAATACTTGCAACTGTCATCTTTATGAAATTTATTTTAGAGTTTTGAGCTATGAAACCTGAGATATTCTTAAAAAGTATCGCTTTATTCGATTCCCTTAACCCGGATGATACCGAACGACTTGCCGCTTTATTGAGAAAAAGATCATTAAAAAAAGGGGAGGTCCTCTTTCGTAAAGGTGATGAAGGGAACACTTTATATATAGTGCGAAAGGGGAGTGTCAAAATTGTTCTGCCATCCCGGACGGGCGATGAGTTTTTGCCTGCAATATTCGCGGAAGGTGATTTCTTTGGTGAGATGGCGCTTCTGGATGGCATGCCCCGTTCAGCCGATGCTGTAGCTTTGGAACAAACGGAAGTGCTCGCTTTGAACAGGAGGGACTTTCTTGCCTTTCTTAAAAACAATGAAAGGGCCATACAGGCAATCTTTTCTTACCTTTCAATGCGCCTTAGAAAGACGGATGATCTCCTGGAAGATGCACACTTCCTGACTATTCCCACGAGATTTGCCAGAAGACTTGTTGAATTGGCTAAAAAGTACGGTCGCATAGGAGAGAATGATAACATAGCGATTGATTTGCGTCTCAATCAGAGTGATCTCGCCAGTATGGTAGGCACTACAAGAGAAAGTATAAATAAAGAACTGAGAGTGTTGCGTGAAAGGGACATCGTTCACATGGCAGGGAGTAAAATTAGAGTACTTAATATGGAACGTCTTGAACGTCGCGCCCACTTGTAGTATTATGTAATCAGTATCGCTCTAAAGGCATGAAACTCTTCATTGCCTTTACCCGGGGTTTTTTATATAAATTCACCAAAGGACTTGACGTAAAACCTCCGTTTGTAACGCCCAAAAGTGTAAAAGTATCAGTGAAATCAGTTTTAATATGAAAGAGTTTTACCTGTTTCGCGTTTAAGTTGATGAACCGTCGCATAAACACCTTTTTACTTGTCTAAGGCACTTTAACAACTTTATTACTAGAGAACCAGAGTTTTTAGATAAAGCAAGGAACTCTTTCCAAAGCTTTTATATCCATCTTAGCGTGGTTATCCCGGTAGAGTTACTGTGGCGCAAAGGAGATGGCACGGTCGAGATGATCCAAGTCCGTTGAGGCTTGAGTGATCGTTGGATTGAGGTTTACAGGGACAGAAATTTAAGCATGTAACTCTAAAGAATAGGGGTAAATAAATGGCCGATCGGGAAATTATCACATCGTCATTTCCGGTAGTGGAAGATATGGTGGAAAAGAAGTTGGAGGAGGTTGTTACGATTCTTGGTTCTAATGAAACCGGGAAGAGTTACTTGTACGATGAGATACTTTCAATGATCGAAAGGGTTTTGATAAGAATTGCCATGAGACGTTCCAATAATGTGAAAACGGCCGCAGCTTCCTTCCTGGGTATAAGCAGGAATACCCTCCATAACAAGATGGTCAAGCGTAAGATAAGTAATAATAAATAGAACCGGGAAATTATACGAGGCCTGCCTTTCCGGCAATTTTAACCGCATTCTGAATTCTTCCGGAGAAGTCATTCTGTTTCACTGCCGTCCCAACGTTACTCGAATAAATTCAGCTGGTTAGAAGGGGCGGGAGTTGGGTTTATGTAATCGTTATTCGTAAGTACTTGTAAAATCGGTTCTTTTTCAAAAAGCGTAACGCTCAAAACCTGTAAAATTGTGTAGAGACTTTGGTCCAGTTTCAGATCCTTCTTGATGATAGCTACCGGAACATATACGGAAATTGCAATCCGGATCTGTGTCTTTATCGCATTCTCAGAGGTACCGTAAAAGGCCTTGATTCTCAGATGTTGTTTGATCCATTTGAAAAAGAGC
>JAUVXT010000170.1 GCA_030603465.1 Deltaproteobacteria bacterium | reverse complement strand
AATCTTTTCAAGGTATCTGGCAAAATCTCGCAGGTGTCTCTTATGGCTCAATCGCAGATCCTCCCGTCTGAAAATAGTGCGTTGCAGGTTCGTCGATACTTTGTCGGATTCCGTTTCCCAGTATATAACCTTATGCATATGGTCTGCCACGGTATCGATATTTTTGAAAAAGGCCCTGCATGAAAGGACGGTCGCCTCGACAGCCTCGACGCCGCATGACGCCAGTTCTATGAAATCATCATGGAACTCGGCGCAGATTTCGGGGTGCTCGATGTCGAATCGCCACATCGCCCCCTTGAAATGATCAAGAAGGGTGTCCATGTTTTCGAGAAGTTCCAGCACGTCGCCCCTCGATTCGGGGATCAGAGTTTTTGTATATAGTTGCGTCTCCAGAGAGCGGCGCAATGCATCCCCCCTGTGTTCTACTTCGATCATCTCTTCCTTCTTCCTTTCAAAATCATCCATATTACCCTTCAAATAGGAATCTATTGCGCTTTTGAAAAGCAGGCCTGATCTGCTCACCTGGTCGAGAAAGTCATCGATATCCTTCTCGATCCCTAAATACCTCTTTAATATTTTGAAACCCATTGTACCGACCTCTTTTTATTGTTTTGCTTACGAAACTAAAGTGTGTTAGTTTTGTTGCAAGGTCTTGGTAAAGATAGTTTTATCTATAAAATCGGATAAATAATAGCAAATAAATTCGTAATATTGCAAAGAAAAGTTATAATAAACAGTTAACATATTTTAAAGAATGGTTAAAGTTACAAATTTTTATGCTATTTACGATATAAAAAGCATCAATTTATTTATTTTCATGTTGCAAATAACAAAATGTTATGGTAGGAGTATAACACAATGAATCTAAATCAACTAAAAATATTCTATTATACAGCGAAGTGTGGAAAGCTCAGTATGGCAGCGGAGGAGTTGCGCATAACACAGCCTGCCGTTACAAAGGGAATTCAGCGCTTTCAAAAGTACTATGATATTAAGTTTTTTAACCTCTTCGGTAAAAAGCTGGTTTTAACAGACGCCGGGGAAGTGCTTTACGAGATTGCTGAAAAAATCTTTGAGCTGGAGAGCCAGGCCGAAGAAAGCATTCGTGATTTTCAGCAAAGGCAAACGGGGCACATATGTGTCGATGCAAGTGAAGCCTTTGGAACATACTATCTCCCCCCGACAATTATCGCCTTTAGTAAAATGTATCCCAAGATACGACTTTCAGTTAACATAATGCGAACAGAGAATGTCGTGGCAAACACGGCAAGTCTCAATTGCGACCTTGGTTTTATATCCTATCCAGTCAACCACAAAAAGGTCATAGTGAAGAAAATTATGGAAGATACGCTTCTTCTTATAACACCACCCAATCATCCCCTCGCAAAGAAAGGAAGCTGTGAGGCAAAGGATCTAGAGAATCAACTCCTGGTTACACACGAAAAGGGATCTGCAACCTATAATATAACCGAAGCATACCTGAAAAAGAATAATATTACTGTACAAAATTCTCTGGAGCTGTCGAGCAATGAAACCATAAAAAGGGTGGTATCTGATGGCGCGGGTATTGCTCTGATTTCCAATAAGATTGCAAAGAAAGATGTTGAGGCTGGAAGGGTGGCATCCGTTCCCCTGAGTGATCCCTTGAAAAGAGAATTTTACATGGTCCATCACAAGGACAAATATATTTCCGAAACCTTGCAAAGTCTGATAGATATGCTAGGCGACTGGATGACCAGCTACTCCGAAGGATCATAAAAGAATGATGGCTGGTTGGGTATGTCGAGACTCCTGAACTGAACAGCGAGCGCGTTCCCCGCTGCTTGTTGCGGGGAGCTTCAATAACCTCCCTTTAAAACTCCATAATTGACGACTTCGTAAAAAGTCCAACTTCTGCGTTCCGCTGCATCCTTCGTCCCTTCCGAGCAGCTTTCTCCGTGATAATTCTCTGTTTTATCCTGTTGAACCAACATACCCGTTGTGTTATGGTGAATCCCATTTTAAATGGAGGTACTTATGGACAATACGACTCTGGGAGATATGCTGCAAGAGAGCTGCAACAGGTATCCCGATAACATATCGATTATTTATAATGAGAGAAAGCTTACCTATGAGCAATTGAGAAGGGCGGTAAACGCCCTCGGAAATGCATTAATAAGCCTGGGTATAGAAAAAGGGGATAAGGTGGCCATAATGCTTCCCAATATACCCGAGTTTGTTATATCATACTTTGCCGCCGTAAAACTCGGGGCTGTTGCCGTAACCATAAACACGCTTTCCACTTCATACGAACTCAGTCACCTTCTCTCCGATAGTGACTCGCGGGTGCTTATAACAACTTCCAAGGCGGTCAAGAGATTCGAAGAAATCAGAGGAGATTGTCCCCTGTGCAGGCATTTAATCGTAAATGAGGGGGAGGGCGGCTACGCTTCCATCAAAGAGGCCGTTGCGACGGGCCCCTATGAGCTTGAGATCGCGGAAATATCGGGTGATGATCCCGCTGTCATGATCTATACTGCGGGTCTTACCGGTAAACCTCTCGGCGCCGTCCTCACCCATCGTAATCTCTGCACACAGTCGTTGCTTCTGAGGGATATGATCCACGCCAATGAGCATTATCGCGGACTCTGTCTGATCCCCCTTTTTCACTCCTTCGGCGCCGTTGCCAACATGCTCGGGACACTAAAAATAGGCGCCAGTGTCGTAATGATGGATCAGTTTAAGATGGACAGTATTTTCAAGACAATCGAAGAGGAGCGGATCACCTACATAGCCGCTGTGCCGAGACTCTTTCTGGGAATGTTCATATATGAAGGCGCCGACAATTACGATTTGAGTTCCCTCAGACTTTGCATAACGGGTGGCTCCACCATGCCTGCGGAATTTTTTGATACCTTTGAAAAGAAGTTTGGCGTGAGGTTACTGGAAGGATATGGCCTTACAGAGGCGTCTCCCTGCTGTTCCTTCAGCAGGCTCGACATGGTTCAAAAACCGGGGTCCATCGGCATTCCCCTCCCCGAAGTGGAGACAAAGATTCTTAATGACGCCGGCGTGGTATTACCGTCAGGCATGGAGGGAGAGCTGGCAGTCAGGGGTTCCAACGTTATGAAGGGGTACTACAAGGATGAAGATGCAACTGCCGGGGTTATAAAAGAGGGGTGGCTCCATACGGGAGACTTGGCTCTGATTGATGAGGATGGTTATATCTTTCTTAAGGGCCTTAAAAAAAGGATGATCATTACCAGCGGATTTAACGTCTATCCCAGAGAGGTCGAAGATATTCTGAATATGCATAGCGCCGTCGCATCTGCAAAAGTCGTTGGGAAACCCGATATGATGAGGGGAGAGACAGTCAAGGCGCTCATAATAAAAAAAGAGGGCGCGAAGGTTGATGACAAGGAGATGATGAAGCATTGCAGAATATATCTCTCTCCATACAAGAGCCCCCGGACGGTGGAATTTGTGGAAAACCTGGACTGAAATTGGTTATAAGGATGATTATGAGAAAGGAGCATTCGAGATGAAAGAGGTTGTCATTGTAAGTGGCGCGAGGACCGCGGTGGGCACATTTGGCGGATCCCTGAAAGATGTAAAGTGTGTTGATTTGGGCGCCATCGTGATCAGGGAGGCGATAAAACGGGCCGGTCTTAGACCCTCCATAACGGATTCTATAAGATCGATGCGTCCCGATATATTCGGGGACTTTGATATGACCGAAATAAACAAAAAATGCTACGATTATGATGAATCTCTGAGGCCGGTCTATTTTGATGAGTGTATAATGGGAAATGTCCTTCAGGTGGCCCAGGGACAGAATCCGGGCAGGCAGTCTTCCATCTATGCGGGTCTCCCGGAGGAGACGAATGCGATGACCGTGAACAAGGTATGTGCCTCGGGGATGAAGGCCATTACCCTGGCCGCCCAGGCCATCCGGTCCGGTGATGCGGATATGGTTGTGGCGGGTGGTATGGAAAATATGAGCATGGCCCCCTATGCCCTCCCCGATGCCCGCTGGGGATACCGGATGGATATGCCCTTCGGGAATATCGTGGATGTCATGGTTCATGACGGGCTCTACGAGACATTCAATCAGTATCACATGGGTTTTACAGCGGAGAACATTGCCGAAAAATACGGGATTTCCAGGAAAGAACAGGACGAGTTGGGGCTTCTGAGCCATAAGAGGGCGAGGGCCGCCATCACAAGCGGCGCTATCGCTGATGAGATAGTGCCCGTATCCATTCCTCAGCGCAAGGGTGATCCCCTAACATTTGAGATTGATGAACGTCCCATGGAGACGACGATGGAAAAAATGGCCAAGCTGAGGCCGGCCTTTAAGGAAGACGGGACTGTGACGGCGGGGAATGCCTCCGGCATAAACGATGCCGCCTGTGCGGTTGTGATAATGAGCGCCGACAGGGCCAAGGAACTCGGTCTCGATCCCCTGGCAAAAATCAAGGGCTTTGCCACAGGTGGCGTGGATCCGGCCTATATGGGACTGGGTCCCATTCCTGCGACGAGAAAGGCGCTGAATAAACTGGGACTTTCAATGAAAGATATCGACCTTGTCGAACTCAACGAGGCATTTGCCTGCCAGGCCATAGCCAGCATGAGGGAACTGGGGATCAATCTTGACAACTGCAATCTCAACGGAAGTGGAATTTCCATAGGGCATCCCATCGGATGTACCGGGGCGAGAATCACATACAGTCTTGCCATGCAGATGAAGAAGAAGGATATCAACCTGGGTCTTGCCGCACTGTGCATAGGCGGCGGCCAGGGGATGGCGATAGTCTTGGAGAGGTAGTGTATGGCGATGACAGGGAGAAAAGACATGAAATATAAAAATCTTTTTTTTGATATGGATCATGGCGTTGCCACCATTACCTTTAACAGGCCCGGTGCTCTGAACGCAATGAACTCGGAGACGATGAGGGAATTGAGTGACGCCGTGAAGACGTGCCGTGATGACGTGAAGATAAGGGCCGTTATCATAACCGGCAGCGGCGAGAAGGCCTTTGTGGCCGGGGCGGATATAAGGGAGATGGAAAACCAAAAACCGGCCATGGCCCTGGAATTTGTGGAGATGGGGCATGATACGCTGAGGATGATAGAGATAATGTCGAAGCCCTCTATCGCTGCCGTCAATGGCCTGGCGCTGGGCGGCGGGACAGAAATCGCCCTTGCCTGTGATGTAAGGTTTGCTGCGGAAAATGCCCGTTTCGGCCAACCCGAGATTCTGATCGGTCTGATCCCGGGCTGGGGAGGCACCCAGAGACTCCCCCGTATCGTCGGAATGGGACGGGCAAAGGAATTGATACTGGGGGGAGAGCAGATAGATGCAAAGAGAGCCTGCGAAATTGGTCTGGTAAACAGGGTATTCCCCGTCGAAAATCTTTTGTCCGAGGCTGTGAAATTTGCCGGGAAGATCGCAAAGCTGCCCCCATTTGCCCTCAAGATGGCCAAACATGCCATGAACTACGGATACGACATCTCCATGGACAGCGCCATCAGGCTGGAGATGGAGTGCTGCGCCCAGTGCTTCAGCACGAAGGATCAGAAAGAGGGGATGAGGGCCTTCCTGGAGAAGAGAAAACCTTTGTATACTGGACAGTAGGAAATTGGGGGACTGGGGGACGGGTTCTCATTTCTCCTTTTCGGTTGCATGTAACATAAAAATATCCTTATTTCGGCTCTTTGCGGATATATAGCTCCCGCAAGGAGCGAAGACTAAAGATGAGAACCCGTCCCCACTAAAACTAAAGTTTCGGGAGGGAGCCGCGCTATGAATTTTCGACCCACTGACGAGCAGCAGATGGTAAAGGATATGG
>JAUVXT010000015.1 GCA_030603465.1 Deltaproteobacteria bacterium | reverse complement strand
ACGCAATTCTTTAGCATTCTCCATGCTTTCTAAATCATTCACATTTTCAAAAAAGTCCCCTCCCCTCTTTATTTTCTGTTGTACCAATATAAAGAATTTGATAACGTCACTCAGACTCAAGCATTGAAAATAACAGGAAATGATTCCCCCATGAAGCACATCATTCTAGGCACAGCGGGTCATGTCGATCACGGAAAGACGGCGCTCATCAAGGCCATTACCGATATCGACACCGACAGGCTCAAGGAAGAAAAGGAAAGGGGGATCACCATTGAACTCGGTTTCGCGCCCCTCACGCTTAAAAGCGGCCAGAAGGTCGGAATTGTCGATGTTCCCGGTCACGAAAAATTTGTAAAGAATATGGTCGCCGGCGCCGGCGGAATCGATGTGGTAATTATGGTTATCGCAGCCGACGAAGGGATTATGCCCCAGACCAGGGAACATCTGGAAATATGCGAACTCCTCGCGATCAGAAGAGGTATCGTCGCCCTCACTAAAACCGATATGGTCGACGATGAGTGGCTAGACCTCGTCACGGACGATATAAAGAACTTTCTGCAGGGAACATTTCTGGAGGATTCTCCCGTCATTCCCCTTTCTTCTGTTACAGGCTCGGGCATCACGGAATTTCTCGATGAGTTAAATAAGGTCGTAGAAACCGCCGAAGAACATACCATTTCAACCTTCTTCAGACTTCCCGTAGACAGGGTATTCACCATGAAGGGTTTCGGAACGGTAGTGACGGGCACTCTCATATCGGGAAAGACCAGAGTGGGTGACACAGTGGAGATCCTGCCTGAAAGAAAAAAGGCAAAAATAAGGGGAATTCAGGTCTATAACGAAACATCAGATGAGGCAGTGGCGGGGCAGAGGACGGCAATCAACCTGCAGGGAATAAATAAAGCTATGATAAAAAGGGGCGACCTCCTTGCCCATGCCGACACCTTTGAACCGTCGAATCGTTTCGATGTACTCATAAAATATCTCCCAAGCGCAAAGGGAAAAATCAAAGACAGGTCTCTGGTAAGATTCCACATCGGAACGGCTCAGATAATATCGAGGCTCATATTACTGGGGAAAAATGCGATTGAACCGGGAGAAGAGGTGTATGCCCGAATGTATCTCGAATCTCCTGTTGCAGCCACGGCAGGAGACAGATTCGTCATAAGGAGTTACTCCCCCGTCACGACCATCGGCGGCGGCAAGATACTCGATCCCCTGGTTATCAAAAAGAGGCAGGACAGCAAAGCTCTCCTTAATGAACTGGAATTACTGGACAGGGGTAATGAAAAGGAAAGGACAGGCGTCATACTGGAAAGGGCCGACTTTGACGGAATATCAGACCGGAGTCTTTCGGTGAGAACGGGAATCGCCTTCAACTGGCAGAAAAGGGTCCTGGAAGAGATGTTCTCGAAAAAAGAGGCGATCCTGCTGGAAAAAGAAACGCATAAGGTTATATCCTCTCGGATCTATAAAGATTTTCAGAAGCGCATAGTACTGGAAGCAAAGGCGTATCATGAAAGATTCCCCTTGAAGGATGGATTCTTCAAAGAAGAGCTCCGGATATCCACAGGGGGTTTTATAGACCAGACCCTCTTTAACAGGGCGATCAGAGATCTTGAAGCGGACGGGGAAATTGTAGTAGAGAAAGAGAAGATTCGTCTGAAAGGACACAGGGTTGATCTAAAGGGCGGGCTGAAAGAACTGCGCAAAGAGATAGAGGCTCTGTATCTGGAATCGGGTTTAACTCCCCCCTCAACAAAGGATGTTCTGGCACGATTCCCGGACAAAAAAGGAGAGGCGGGCAACATCTTGACAGTTCTCCTGAATGACAAGATCCTAGTTAAGGTGAATGAAGACATGTGCTTCCACAGCAAGGTAATGGAGGAGCTGAGGGAAAGATACAGTACCCTCCTCACAGAGAAAGGAAAATCATCGCCGGCCAGTTTCCGGGATTTGACAGGCCTTTCACGCAAATATATAATTCCCCTGATGGAATATTTTGATAAGACGAAATTGACGATAAGGATTGGCGATCACAGGGTATTAAGAGGAAAAAACAGCGCATGATAAAAGGAACTGAACAATTTGAGGTCCTCCATTTCGACAGAGACGGTTCTGACCATATCCTCGACAGAGTGATAGCAGAAATTCATGTGGATCTCTTCCTCAATGACACCAAGTTTACCACAATTGCCTGCACAGGAAACCATGTGAAGGAGATGGCCGTCGGATTTCTCGGATCGCAGGGCATTATCAGGGAATTAAAGGATCTTGTAAAATGCAGTGTGTCGTCCGACGGTTGCCGGGCGCGTGTCTTGACAGAGGGAAAAGATATACCCGATTTTCATGCGTCAATCCTCTCCAGCGGAGCAAAGGAAGGCATCTTCGCCAAACCGGGCGGAAAAATCGCTTCGTCTATACAAATCCCGGCAAAACATGTCCTGAAATTAATGAAAAATCTCCTGAATTCATCAAGTCTTCACAAGGCGACGCATGGCACCCATTGTTCCGCCCTTGCAGATTTGAAGGGCATTATAGCAGCCAGAGAGGATATCGGAAGGCATAATACCATCGATATGCTTGGGGGCTACGCCCTCCTTGAAGGAATAGACTGTTCCGATAAGATTATCCTCACCACGGGGAGGGTCTCCTCGGAAATCGTGAACAAAGTATGGAAGCTCGGGGTTCCGGTGATTATCTCACATTCGGCCCCCACTTCCAAGGCCATTAACCTATCAAAAGATGCGGGGATAACCATCGTCGGTTATGTAAGGAATGCAAAGATGAAGGTATATTCCCTGGCAGAACGGGTGATATTTTGAATGCAAAAACCGTGTACGTAAAAGATATAAATCCGGGAGACAGTGTAAACGACACCTTTCTTGTCATGGAAAAGAATATGGCCTCCTCCCAGAAAGGCAATCCATACCTGGCAATCAAACTCCGCGATAATACGGGTGATGTGGACGGAAGGGTATGGGACAATGCCGTTGAATTGAACCGCCGCTTCAAGAGAGGGGACATAGTAGGAATACAATCGAGAGCGATAAGCTACCGGAATGTCATACAGCTATCTATTTCAGACATTGAATGTATAGACGAATCCCTATTCAATCCCGCCGATTATTTTCCATCGTCAAAACTGAACATAGAGGAAATGTTTGAAGACATCATGAACTTTGTGGGGACAGTGGAAACGCCGCCATTGAAGGCGCTGCTGGATCTCATATTCGGTGATGAAGAAATTGCATCTCTCTTTAAAAACGCCCCGGCAGCCAAGGGATTTCACCACTTTTACATCGGCGGACTTCTGGAACACACGCTATCCGTCGTACAGCTACTGGGAATGACAGCCACCCACTACAGCGAGGCAAACAGGGATCTCATCATAACTGGGGGAATGCTTCATGACATAGGAAAGATCAAGGAATTATCCTTCAGTAAGATGATAGATTACACCGATGAGGGGAGGCTTATCGGACATATCTCCCTGGGTCTCGAATTGATAAATGAAAAGATTGCCCGGATTGAAGATTTTCCGGAGCAACTGGCAATGGAACTGAGGCATATCATACTGAGCCATCACGGGGTACTGGAATACGGCTCTCCCAAGCGCCCCAAAACACTGGAGGCCCTGATTGTCAATTTCATAGACGACCTGGACGCAAAGGTAAACGCATTTCAAACATTCATAGAGAGTTCCACCGACGATGAATCGGACTGGACACCCTTTCACCGGCTGCTGGAAAGGTTCATATACAAAGGGAAATAACGGATAACAGACCTCGTCATTCTCATTATCAAAATGACTGGCAATCTTTATCTCACGAGGGATTGCAAAATAATTGAACATCAGTTCGGTCTGGGTTCCAGGTTCAGGGTTCAAAGTTCAAGGTTAACCGTTTTACTGTTTTACTCTTTTTCCCTTACCCATTGATCTCATCGGGTTAATACCACGAGAGCTCAACCTCTGAACCGTGAACTTTTTAACCAAACTCCTTGATTGGAAACAGGGGTTTGTGACCAAAATATTACACCATGATACGCTATAAATTACGAGGTCTGAACAAGGGGGGCTCTCTACTGTTTTCCCTTATTTCATTGTGTAATCTCTCTCTCCAAAGATCGCCCTTCCCACCCGCACGATCGTGGCGCCCTCCTCCACAGCCACCGCATAATCACCGGTCATTCCCATGGAGAGTTCATCCATATGGACGCCATCTATATTCTCTTCCGCAATCCTGTCCCTCAACCCTCGAAGAGCCGAAAAAAAGGGTCTCGCATCCTCAGGTTCATCAAACCAGGGAGGCATCGTCATAAGTCCCTTAATGGACAGAGTTTCCAATAGGGAAACATCTCTTATAAGATCGATCGCGCCCTCCCCGATGACACCGCTCTTTGACTCTTCTCCGCTCAAGTTCACCTCTATAAGGATCTTCACGAAGTTCCCCGACAGTTTGGCCCTTTTATCAAGTTCCACGGCCACGCCTAAACGATCTACAGAGTGGATCATATCAAAAAGCCTGACGGCATATTTTGCCTTATTGGTCTGGAGGTGGCCGATCAAATGCCATTCCACATTCTTCCCCATCTTTTCGATCTTCCTCTTTGCCTCCTGAACATAATTTTCTCCGATTATATCGACTCCGACCTCTATCGCCTCCATGATCCTTTCATCATCCACCGTCTTTGTCACGGCCATGAGCCTTACATCGGAAAGACTGCGCCCCGATTTCCCGGCAGCATCGGCAATTTTTCCTCTTACCTTTTCTATGTTTTTCCCGATTACTGACATGCCTGTTCTCCCTCAAATAATATGGGTGCCACGATTTTCCCTTTCATTGAAGCTCCCCAGCAACAAGTTGCGGGGAATGCGTTTGCCGTTCATTGCAAACTCACCGCCCCGACACTCTTCAGCGCCGAGACGACCTCGCAGAGGGGAAGTCCTATCACGTTGGTATAGGAGCCGCGTATCTCCTTTACAAAGACAGCTCCCCTTCCCTGAACCGCATACCCACCGGCTTTATCATATGGTTCGCCGGTTTTTATATACCACTCCATTTCGTCATCAGATATCTCTTTAAAGAAGACCTGAGACTCAATGATATTGTCTATGTTCACTCCGGTACTCTCCTTTGCTATTGAAAAACCGGTTATAACCCTGTGCATACGTCCGCTCAGTTTTTTCAGCATCGCCCTTGCCTCTTCCGGCGTTTCCGGTTTTCCCAAAACCTCATCATCGATAATCACCTCCGTATCGGCGCCCAATACCCATGCATCGGGGTTTTCACGGGAGACGATAACAGTTTTCTCCCTTGACAGTCTTAACACGTGTCTCCGGGGTGATTCCCCTTCCAGGAACTCTTCATCAATCCCGCTGGGGATGGTCTTAAAATCCCAACCCATTCTCTCCAGAAGTTCCCGGCGGCGCGGGGATGCCGACGCCAGGATCAAATACTCACTCATATCTGCCTATACATCTCCCTTTCTTTTTTCCAGGATAGATACGATTTCGCCAGTAAAAAGTGTAATAGAAACAAGATAGAAAACCCAGATGACTACATATATCAAAGCCTTAAGCGAACCGTACACAAATCCCACAGGGTTTCCACCCAAGAATAGATACATGGTAAAGAGGTATTTTGCAAGTTCAAGGAAAAGTGTGCATATCACGCCCCCTATGAGTGCGTGAGGAAAGGAAACCTTTACATGCGGTATAACCTTGAATAAAAGCGTAAAAAACACAATGATAACGAGAAGTGGGATAACATACCCGATCAATGCATCGTACGCTGTAAAGCGTTCTATCCCGGATCCCGTCAGGAACCCTTTCACCGTGCTAATACCGACAAAAAAGAGGATGGCCGTCACTCCCACGGGGATGACAGCAACCGCCATAAAGAGGGATACAAAAGGGTTTCTGCGGATTTCCACCCTGAATATGATGGTAAAGGCGTGCTCGATGGATGTCACGACCATGGTCGATATCCAGAGAAGAACTGCAAGGCCGATCCATCCCATAAAGCCGGTCGTATCGGACAGTCTCTTGATCTCGAAGAGCAGCCTTTCTTCCACATAGGGGTGAAGCTCCCTTATGAATTCCGCAACGGCCATATAGACCCTCTCCGAAGAACCGAGGACCATTCCACTTGCAAAAAAGATGAGAAAAAGTATGGGAATCACGGAAATGATACAATAGAATGCCACAGCGGCGGCGAGATTGGGACAATCGTCATCAAAAAATGCCCTCGTTGCACCGGCAAGAACAGAAAATGGCACAAGAATCTTTTTCATAAAACCCTTCATCTTTCAGACCCGAGTCATGTAAGTGAAACCGGTCGCCGGCCAGGATCAAGGAATGGAACGCGAGTGTAAAATCGACCGGATACCCGCCGGCGCGGGTATGACAAATGGATTACTTTGAAGCTCCCCGCAACAAGTTGCGGGGATTGCGCTCGCTGTTCAGCTCATGCGAATAATTCCATAATTGCCTCCGCCATCAGCCTGTATCCTTCCGAATTGGGATGAGCAAGATCATGGAGTGTCAAATCACCAAAGGTCATATCCTCTGATATCTTCGATTTCCAATACTCATGTACCTTTGCGATGGGCAATCTGAATTCTCTGGCCAGTTCATCAAGTTTATCATAATATGTCCCGATTAAATCATCCTGGTAGCCATCCATAAGACAGACAGAGGTTATAAGCACTATGTCGGGGTCGGACTTCTCTCTGATCCTTTCTATGATCATCCGCACATTCCCTTCGAAATCCTCAGGTGAGTATCCCGAAAAGGCGTCATTTAAGGCAAATTGGACAAAGACACAATCCGGATGAAGATCCAGCACATCCCGCTCAAGCCGATGCAGCCCCCCTTCGGCCGTATCGCCCGATATGCCCCTGTTCACCAGAGCAAACTCGCTTTCCGGAAAATTTTTACCCATCATATCTTTCAGAAAGTCCAGATAACCTGCGTCTACCATCCATCCATAAGTCAGTGAATCGCCCAATGCCACTATAGTTACTGAAGTTTTCGATCGAAGTTTTTCAATGGTCTTTACCGGCTTCATATCATCACCATCCTTATTGCCTTATAAAACTTTTTGCCAAAACTAAGAAAGTTGTTAAAAATATTGAAAATCTTTTGACAATATCTTATACTACTATTATAAAGTTAAATCATAATAAATTCTTAAAAAAGTAGTAGACAAAATGACTGATAAAACAATGCAACAAAGTGGCGAAGCCACTAGCATACAGATAACCCAACTGGAGGAAAAACTCACCCTCCGGAAGCAGCTTCAGAATATTACCAACCGTATCAATGCGGCACAAAACCTGAAACAAATACTGGTAGATCTGAAAGACGACATCCTGAATCTCTTTGATGCCCACTCGACTACCATCTACGTGGCGAACAGGCAGAGAAACGAAATTTATTCAATATTTCTTGCAGGTTCTGAGATAAAACAGATAAGACTCCCAATAAACAATAGGAGTATTGCCGGTTTTGTTGCAAACAGCAAAAAGGCAGCAAATATTTCTGACGCATACAGAGACGAAGAGTTAAAAAAGATTGATAAAGAACTCCATTTTGATTCGAGCTGGGATAAAAAATCAGGGTTCAGGACAACTCAGGTCCTGGCGGTACCGATTCAGTATGAAAACAACATTATGGGAGTAGTTCAGATCCTCAATAAAGAAAGTGGCGGCCAGTTTACTTCTGAAGACCAGATATTTCTAGAAGAAATTGCCGATGTCCTGGGGATTGCCTTCATAAATCAGGAGAGAATCAGCAAAAAGAGAAGTACGCGATTCAGCAGTCTTATCAGTCACGGCATAATCAAGGAAGAAAACCTGGAAAAGGCCATAGAAAAGGCACAAAAAAACAGGCAAACGGTAGAAGATTACCTGATGAAAGAAATGAAAATCTCAAAAGAGGCTATCGGCAATTCCATGGAAGAATTTTACAATTGCCATTTTGTCCAGTTCAGTGACAAACAACCGGTGCCCTTCGAACTTTTGAAAAACCTCAAGGAGGAATATCTGCGCCGCGAACTCTGGGTTCCCCTCGAAAAAAAGGATGGAAAGATCAGGATCATCATAGATGATCCCAACAATATCATTAAACGTGATATGATAGAAAGCCTCCTGAATACAAGGAGTGTGGCTTACGATATCGCCCTCTATGAAGACATAATCAAATATATAAACCATTTCTACCAGACAGGGGGCGGAAGCACTTCCATAAGCGATATCATCGGCAAGATGGGCGTGGATGAAGAAGAATTCGAAGTAGATGACGAATATACAGAATCCGACAGCATCATTATGCAGCTTGTCAACAGGGTGATAAATGACGCCTATAACCGTAATGCCTCGGACATCCACATAGAACCGAACATGGCAAAAAAAAATGTCGAAGTAAGATACAGGGTCGATGGGGCATTAATGATCTACCAGTCTGTCCCCTTCAGCTACAGATCCGCAATGGTTTCGAGAATCAAGATCATGTCAAATCTCGACATTACCGAAAGGAGAATTCCCCAGGATGGAAAGATAAAGTTCAGACGTCCCCGGGGGGATGAGATCGAACTCCGTGTGGCCACAATACCCACCCAGGGCGGGCTCGAAGATGTGGTCATGAGAATCCTGGCAAAGGGAGAGACCATGCCCCTCGAGGATATGGGTATTTCCAAGCGCAATTACGGGTGCATGGTAGATATTTTAGCCAAACCGTACGGTATGGTACTCGTTGTCGGTCCCACAGGTTCGGGTAAAACGACAACCCTGCACGCGGCCCTCCATCACATAAACACACCGGACACCAAGATCTGGACGGCGGAAGATCCCGTGGAAATCACACAGTACGGACTGCGACAGGTGCAGATAAATCCCAAGATAGGATTTGACTTTTCAAGCGCCATGCGCGCCTTTCTGAGGGCCGACCCCGATGTAATAATGGTTGGAGAGATGAGGGATTACGAAACGGCAAAGACCGGTGTCGAGGCATCGCTTACCGGTCACCTGGTCTTCAGTACTCTCCACACGAACAGCGCACCGGAAACGATCGTGAGACTCCTCGATATGGGCATAGATCCTCTGAATTTCGCAGATTCACTCCTCGGCATACTCGCCCAGAGACTGGTAAGGACACTCTGTAAAAGCTGCAAGGAAGAATACCATCCTGCGAAGGAGGAGTACGACGAACTGGCGCACAATTACGGTGAGGAACAGTTCGCCAAACTTAATATCCCCTATACGGATAAATTAAAGCTCTTCCGCACCAAGGGATGCGCCAAGTGTGAGAAGACGGGGTATAAGGGGCGAATGGGTATCCATGAACTTATCGTCGCTACCGATGAAGTCAAGAGGTTGATACAGCAGCATTCATCGGTTGAACAGATACGAAACATGGCCATGTCCGAGGGAATGACGACACTGCTTCAGGACGGAATAGAAAAGACCCTGCAGGGGCTTACGGACTTCATCCAGGTACGCAGGGTGTGTATTAAGTAAGGTTACGATCCGTATGACGTCTTGAGTTTCTTTTCCCTTTCAAACCGCTCAAAGGCAAGCTGGATCAATCTGTCGATAAGTTCGGGGTAAGAAATACCGGTAGCCTTCCAGAGCATGGGATACATACTGATCGAGGTAAATCCGGGGATCGTATTTATCTCATTCACAATAACCTCGTCGTCTCTATTCAGAAAAAAATCAACCCTTGCCAATCCCTCGCAGGATAAGGTCTTAAAGGTAATGATCGCCAGTTCCCTTACCCTGTCGGCTGTGTGCTGAGAGAGTTTTGCGGGAATTTCGAGAGAGGCTCCATTTTCATCTATATATTTTGCCTCATAGGAATAGAATTCGTGGTTTGCGATGACTTCCCCGGGCACCGACGCAACGGGATCATTGTTTCCCAGAACGGAACATTCAATCTCTCTTCCCTCAATGAACTCTTCCACCACTATCTTGGAATCATATTGGAATGCGTCCGCAACCGCCCCTTTAAATCCCTCTTCACCGGTGATTTTGTGAACACCAACCGATGAACCCATATTGGCAGGTTTTAAAAAGAACGGCGCGCCCAATTCCTCACATATCTCTCCGTATTCCGGTAATCGTTCATCCTCTCTAAAAACAATGAATCGCCCTATGGGGACATTGGAATCTCTCAAAAGCCGCTTCATGACATCCTTATCCATCCCCACGGCAGACCCCAGAACACCTGCGCCGACAAAGGGGATATCCGCAAGTTTCAAGAGTCCCTGAACGGTCCCGTCCTCTCCAAAAGTTCCATGGAGTATGGGAAAGACAACATCGACGGTTTCCTTCAGGTCACCGCCGGAAAGATTCGAGAGCTCTCCCTCGCTTTGCGGCGCAAGGGCAATGCTGTTTGCCGACTTGTTCAACCTTATCAACTTCGGATTGTCGGCATTCAGCAAAAAGTCGTATCGATCATTGAGATACCACTTCCCCGATTTATCAATCCCGATCAAGACCGGCCTGTATTTATCCCTGCCAAGGGCGTCAATCACATTTTTTGCAGACTGCAACGAAACTTCATGCTCGGCAGATTTCCCGCCAAACAAAATCCCAACGTTAACTTTCCTTTTTTCCATAATCTATAATCCCGCAACAATATTTGAATCAATCATTTTTCACCATTCCACCTTCACAACTTCTCCTCCTCCAGATCGACGCTTGAAAGCTCTGAAGACGTATTAATTCCCATATGTTTCAATCATTCTAATGATATTTGAAAATTTTATCAAGGCAGGATTTCAATAAATCGTAAAAATATTCGGATTTTCTCATATGAAATGAGAATCCGCCCCGAATTACTCGATTGAACGCCAGCTCAAGAATGAACCTGCGATAATCAGGATGCATCCCACCCACAGGCCAATGCCCGGCATAACCTGAAGATATATGCAACTTACCGCTGTGGAGAGGAAGGGCGTAAAATAGGAACAAGACGCCACCAGGACAATATCACCCTTTCGCATGGCGATATCCCAGAAAACGTATGCCAGGGCAGTTGCCAGACCTAATAGAGTCACTTCCGCCACAACGCGGACATTCCACGCGCCCTCTTCCGGATGGAGAAGGCAAAAAAACAACATCGTAAATCCTGTAACCATTACAAACAATGGAACGGCTCCGACGTTGTTGGAATCGGCCCACCGGCGGGTCAGGTTTGAATAGAGTCCCCACGAAACAGCCGCTATTAAACCAAGACCATACGCAACAGGATTGCTCGATACATTGGACGAAAAAGAATCCCACGAAATAGAAGTCCCCTGTGTCAACACAAGGACGATACCAAAAAACGCAACAAGTGTTCCCGGTATCAATAAAAAACCGGCTCTCTTCGATAGAATGAACAGTGAAAAGAGAATAGTGAGCGTAGGCCACAGGTAGTTAACCAGTCCTATTTCAAGTGTCTGCTGGCGATTCAGGGCAAGGCCAAGGGCAAGAAAAAGCGTCGTCGTGTATATGAGAAACAGCGCCCCGCACCCAAAGATATAGGCACGCGGGAGTTTTATCAATCTCTTGATAGAACGCTCCCGGTAAATAAGGTTATATGACAGGATAATCCCGCCTGTAAGATAAACAGACGCGCCCGCCGCAAGGGGACCTATTTGTTCGGAAATGCTCCGGGCCAGCGCAACGGTAGTGCTCCAGAGCAGGATTGCGCAAAAGCCAAGGGCTGTACTCCGGTTTATGTCTAATGTTCTGAAAATCATTGAAAATAAATGAGAACCCGTCCTTTACTCTAATTACTCTCTGGCAGGTTGGCGGCCTGGAAGGCAAAGACGACCATCAGTAATGATAACGCCCCTGCACAAAATCAATTCTGCCATGCCCCACGACATAAACCAACCGATGTTCTTGTGTGATTCGACGAGACCAGACACCTGGTCCGAGAAATTTCAAAGGCTCCGGTTTACCGATACCCTGAAACGGATCTCGCATCACCGCCTCGATTAATTTGAAAATTCGAAGCGCTGTCCGACGATTAGTCTCAACCCAGTAACGTAAATCCTCTCTAAACTCAGGCTGGAATACGGCTTCTCGCGGTTCAGTCTTTCGGGGCGCTTTGGTATTACGCCTACTCAAGGCCGACCTCGCCACGAAGCTCATCGATGGTTTGCGGTGTTCCGGTTCCCTTCCGGACTCTTTCAAGTGCGGAGAGAAGTCTCGCTGCATTGGCCGGGGAGCGAAGTAAATGAGCAGTCTCAAGAATACCGGCCAACTCGTCAGCCGCTATCATGGCGACATCTTCACTGCCACGCCGCTGTATAATCACCACTTCCCGGTTTTTTGCAACCTCATCGATTAACGAAGCCAGGCGCGCACGGGCATTAGTATAGGTTGTTTGAATTGTCATAATAACCTCCTTAATACATGTACAGATAAACTGTACAACCTATAAGGCTGTATGTCAACCTCTGTAAGCAATTATTTCTTAAGTTAATGCGGGGCAATGTGGGTGAAATTGGTGGAATATCCCCAAATATTTCTTGAAAATAAATGAGTACCCGTCCCTGATGATTCCTATCATGTATTCATAAAGTGTCAATAATTAAGTACACTGTCCCCGGCTCGGAATTCCTCGGGCGCTGTCCCTCTTATCCCCTTGAGTCTGATCTTCACTGCTTATTAAGAATCGAATGTTCCCTCCAATCAAACCAATTACAAAACCACCTGAGATACCATTTGATTTCAACTTGGTCTTCGATGGGATATCCCATAGCGCGTAACATCTCATTGTGACACACCATATTCAGCACATTCATCGGTGGAGGCTCGTCCGCCTCAATATCAAGTCTTTCCGACCAGTACTCAGCATAGCCGTCATCGGGTTGATCAGCAGATGTTACAATTTTCTTTTCGAGGGAGATGAACCGTCGCACGAGATCATGATGTAATCTCGCCATTTTCGTAGTTCCGACGATAAGATCAAGAATGGAAAACACAGTCACCAAGGCAGCTAAAACAAGTGCCCACGGTGATCCCATCTTGCCAAGGATTGATGCAATGATGGCCGTGCCTGCCAGGGCAGACAAGAACATTGAAAGATTATGGAGTCGATCGTAGTGCGCCCGCCTTCTATTATGGTAGCGGATCGATCGTCTGATACCAAACAACAATTTATCTATCTTCGATAAATCATTGCAAATACCTCCGTCTTTTTGAGACATAGCAGCCTCCTCGTGTCATTTTTTCGGTTTTTTGTCAGGCGGCGGAATAGGGTCGCATACAGCATTTTTCTCCCTTTTACTAGACCCATTCTTGCACGGGATTTTTTCGTATCTTCCGCCCGTGTCCGGAGTGCTTCGTCGATCGTGTCCCTTGTCATGTTTCTTATTATCAGACATTCATATCCTCCCTTCTATGGCAGGGTTTCTCCCTCAACAATAAACTGTTTCAATTATATTACTCATCCTTTTTTCGGGTGACTTGCCTTCTGCGGCAACAGGATCTTGCCATCAATAATGGACGCTATCCCTATTATTCCCTAAGGATTTTGCTTTTACGATTTATCGAAGAAAGCCTGAAGCTTTTTTATGAACGAGGCCTTTGCCCCCAGAGCGACATCGTCTGCGAACATGAACTCCAGCAGATAGATGATCTTGTAATCCACCGACGAGTCCCTGTATTCCTGCATATGGGTCACGTTGACATCTTTGGGTTTTGCGTAGTCTCCGTCACCGAATAGATCTTCCCTGGCCAGAATGAGTTCCGTTGCCTCTTTCGCATCGTTCGCATCTTCCAGCATGATCTCGATACCCTCTATTTTTCGAACGGCATGGATTATCTTTTCTTTTTCAACTTTTATTTTCATGTATTTCCCCCATACACATTATACGTAAATATAGAACAATAAGAAATTACCGGTCAAGTGAAATATGCCGCACAGATTCCCGCCTGCGGGAATGACCTGTCGGTAAAAAGCTCGATTATTCCGTGTCCTTCGACTCATTCGTGACAGTAATTTTGAGGGGTCTTCGCTCGTCGTGCGCAAGGTAGGTCGTCGTCGTCGGGAATGCGAATTCGATCCCTTCTTCATTAAAGGCCCGGAGAATCATGAAATTTACCTTTTCATCGAAGGCCTTCGCCTCCCAGTAATCATTCCTCCTGTACCAGTAGTTTACCAGGATATTTAATGACACATCGTTGAATTCGTCGAAAAAGACACGAACAGGATAATTGTGATGAACCTCTTCACAGTTTGCCAAGATATCTTTAATTATATCGACAGCCCTCTGCACCTTGTCGGGAGGGGTATCGTAGGTTACGGTAATGCTGGTGTGGCGGCGGATTCCGGGACGTCTCTGGACATTGTCGACATTAATGCTTGCCATCCTTTCGTTGGGAACCGAGACAAGGTGGCCGGGAAAGGTACGAATTCTTGTGGATCGGGAACCGATCTCCTCGACAAAACCCTCGACACCGTCGGCCACTACCCAGTCACCCACGGCAAAGGGTTTGTCCACCATGATCATGAAACTGCCGAACAGATTCTTCAAGGTATCCTGCGCCGCCAGAGCCACGGCCAGGCCACCTATTCCGAGTCCCGCCAGAAGCGTATTCATCGGCTTTCCGGTAATGGCCTGCAGCAGATATATTGTTCCTAATACGACAACAAGAACCCTGGTTATCATCCTGACCATCTGGACAAAGTTCTGGTCGAGTCTGTTGTCATCCCTTTTGACAAATTTCGTCAGTTCATGTTCTATGACGTCGAGCAGGCGGTAGATAAAAAGAAATACGACCAGCACCACCAGGGCATCCACAGCGGTAACCGCAATAGCGTCGATTTTCTCGGGGAGACTCAAAATCGCAGTGACGGCATAGATGGCGATTGTCGTCAGCAACAGATAGAGCGGCCTGTGAGATGCCTCGAGAACGAGTCTAAGCCGCGCCTTTTCTTCCTTACTCTTCAGTGTCAGTGTCATATCGGAGAGAAATTTATTCAGCAGGCGGCCGCCGACAAAAATTAGTCCTACAACAATGATAACCGCCAGATAGCGCCACAATGAATACTTCCACAACCATTCGGGGAAGAAGGCCTTCTGTGCGTAGATGAATACGATACCGACCAGCACAATCCCCAGAATCCTCAGTATGCCCTTTGCCCTTATTAAGATGCGTTCCGTTATTTTCTGTTTTATCTTGTCGGGGAGCGCGACATAGAGAAGATCGAGCAACCTCACAAGCTGGAAAATAAAGAATATGAGGGCAAGCGCAAATAAAAACACCTCCAGACCGTGCAGGAGTGTCTGCAACTGAGCGGGCAATTCGAGAGGGACCTCGGAAATTCTCAGGATACCTGCGAAAGTGGCAAGGCGGAAGGCCGGGAAAAAGCCGATAATATAGGGGATAAGCCGCTCCTGCTCTTTCTCTTTAAGGATGTCACGAATCCGCCTCTTCGCATACCGCCAGAATAGTTCAAAAAGGGTCAGTCCAATGACAACTGTCACGAGCGCGGCGACAAACTGCCACATTTCATTACCCGCCAGCGTGTCCTTTATGGTCAAAATCTGCTGATCTAAAAATGTCTTCAGGCCGCTCATAGCTTCCCTCTGTTTTTTATTTTCATGAAAGTCCTCACCCTGTCACACCTCCTCAATTCCGATCAAGGGCGGGTATCCAGGCGATTTTACATCGAATTCCCCTATAAGGGTTCGCCCTAACTACAATTACCGGGTTTCATCCATCGCTGCCACCGCAAGGCTATGGCGAGTTCACTGATTAATGCGCCTCGTTCCAGTTTTTACCGGCATTGATATCCACGGTAAGCGGCACGGAGAGGGCGATTACGCCCTCCATCTCCCGTCTCACGAGATCCATGACTTCATCCTTTTCATCTGCCGGCGCTTCGAAGACCAGCTCGTCATGGACCTGCATAATCATGCTCGTCGAAAGACCCTTTTCCCTGATCTTTCTCCAGATATTGATCATTGCCACCTTGATGAGATCTGCCGCCGTGCCCTGTATCGGCGTATTCATCGCCATCCGCTCGGCAAATTGGCGAACCGCTCCGTTGCCGCTGTTTATCTCCGGGATATATCGCCTGCGATTCAGAAGGGTCGTCACAAACCCCTCTTCTCTGGTCTTTTTTAACACATTCTCTATGAATTGGCGAACACCTTCAAATTTGCGAAAATATTCGTCAATATATGTCTTCGCGAGCTTCTGGGTTATTCCCAGTTCCCTCGACAGCCCGAATGGGCTCATGCCATACATGATGCCGAAGTTTATCACCTTCGCCTGACGCCGCATCTCGTCGTTGACCATCTCGGGGAAAATGCCGAATATGCCGGCAGCGGTTTGTCTGTGAATGTCTTCGCCCGCCTCAAAGGCCCTGATAAGAAATTCGTCGCCCGAAAGATGTGCCATGATGCGCAATTCTATCTGGGAGTAATCGGCCGATATCAGCTCATACCCATCGGGAGCAATGAAGGCCTGACGTATCCGCCTCCCTTCCGTCGTCTTAATGGGAATATTCTGAAGGTTGGGGTTGCTGCTGGAAAGCCGCCCCGTCGCCGTTACGGTCTGGTTATAAGACGTATGCACCCTTCCCGTTTCAGGATTAACAATAATGGGTAAAGCATCGACGTAGGTGGATTTCAGTTTCGCGAAACTCCTGTATGTAAGTATCTCCGCGGGAAGCTCGTATGATCGCGCAAGGTTGGTCAATACATCAACATCGGTGGAATATCCCCCCTTGGTCTTTCTCCCCCTGGGAAGACCCAGTTTGTCGAAGAGTACGACCTGAAGCTGTTTCGGTGAATTTATGTTAAATTTCTCATCGGCAAGGTGGTAAATCTTTTCTTCGGAAAGTTTCATCAACTCCCCAAGCTGCTGAGACATCTCCTGCAAAAGATCGCCGTCGAGGAGAACGCCCTTTTCTTCCATCGAGGCGAGTACCTCGACGAGGGGCATCTCGACATTGTGAAAGAGCCCTTCGAGTCCCCCTTTTTTGATCTTCTCTGTGAGTATCGGCGCGAGATTAAAAGAGATGTTCGCCCGTCGGCATGAATAATCCGTGGCTTTCTCCAGGACAATGCTTGCAAACGGTACCGCCCTTGCCCCGCTTCCCGTCAGGTCCTTTTTCGATGGAAGTCCTCGATTGAGATGTTCCAAGACAATGTCGGAAAGATCAAAACCGTGCCGTGATGGGTTCAATACATAGGACGCAACCATGGAATCACATTCTACGCCTCTCAGATTAATCCCCTCTCTTGCAAGAACAGTGACAGCGCTTTTTATGTCGTGCCCCGACTTTTTGATTTTTTCATTGGAAAAGATGGGGGCCAATGCGGCAAGGACAGCCTCCTTTTTCAGCTGCTCCGGGATGGCCTCATATTCATGGGCTATGGGAATGTAGCAGGCTTCCTGAGGTTGGACGCACAGGGCTATACCCACAATTTCCGCCTTCATCGGCTCTTCCGAAGAGAGCTCCAGTTCAAAGGATAACTCTGCGGCTGTCCGGAGTTTTTCGAGGAGGTCATTAAATTCCCCTTCCTCAAGAATCGGGTAAAATTGTTTCCCCTCTTCCTCTTCCTCGATATTCAAGGCCTGGATCAGCGATGAGAATTCACATTCCGCGAAAATCTCTCTGAGGCGTTTCAGGTCGGGATCCGTGACGCGAAAGCCGTCAAAATCGTATTCCACATCGACATCGGTCTTTATGGTAGCCAGGTCGCGGCTCAGGAGCGCCTGATCGGCAAACTCTTCCAGGTTTTTCCTTACCCTGGCGTTTTTTACCTTCCCCGCGTTTTCCAGGATCCCTTCCATTGTGCCGTATTCATCCAGCAACTTTCTGGCCGTCTTAATTCCCACACCGGGGACACCGGGTATATTGTCCGACGTATCGCCGGCAAGGCCCAGTATCTCCGTCACCTTTTCGGGTCCCACGCCGAAATATTCCCTGACGCCCTCGATATCATAGGTCTTGTCCTTCATCGTGTCTATCATAATGACGCCATTGGAGACCAGTTGCATGAGGTCCTTGTCGCCTGACACTATGACCGTCTGCAATCCCCTTTTCTTGCTCTCTTCGACCAGTGTTCCGATGATATCGTCGGCCTCCATTCCCTGTTTTTCCAGAGCGGGGATGGAAAAACCCTTGACGACGTCCTTTATCATGGGGATCTGTGGAACCAGTTCATCGGGCATGGCCTTGCGATGCGCCTTATACTGATCATAGGCTTCATGGCGAAATGTGGGGCCCTTCGAATCGAAGGCGATGGCTATATAATCGGGACTCCTCTCACGCATGAGCCTCATCAGCATATTGATGAATCCATAGATAGCATTCGTGGGAAATCCCTTTGAATTGGAAAGCTCTCGTATCGCGTAAAATGCCCTGTAGATATAATTACTGCCGTCTATCAGATAGAGTGTCGGCTTTCGGGTGTCTTTTTTCATGGGATAAAGGTATCTTATTTACCGGATAATTTCAAGGAATAGGAATTATCCTTTCGAGATAAATTCCAGGGGACACGCTGCTCTCTTGGAGGGAAATACCGTCCGGCATTTCCATCATTAGAGTGTGGTGGCAGGAACAATCACCACACCAGATGAATCCCAATGTGGTCATTTATCGGCGAAAATAGCAACCCTTTTAATACGGTGGTGTTTGACTCAGTCCTTTTCTTTACAGGCAAATACGAGATGGTGAAATGTGTTTAGTCCTAGCTTTGTTGCTTCCTGTAGTCCATAATTGACATGTTTTACCAGAAGGTGTAGCTTTCATATCATAATCATTACAAGTCCAGAGATGTCTGCGGGGATTTGAATATCTTCACTCGAACACCAAAAAATGGAGATAAGAAGGGGAAACCATGAATAGAAAAGATGTAGAAAAGCTAAGAGAAATATGGGGGGAGAATTCGTGTGATCATCCATCCTTGGAGAAGGACTATTACCTCGGGTCTGCAACCGGTGACTATGTGTGCAAGCAATGTGGACGTTCAGGTTACGGATCAGATTGGCCCCAAAAAGAAACTAAAGACAAATAGTAGCTTAATAACATTAGTTTTTAATTTGAGGTTATTGCATGCCCGAATCATTTTTCATCTATTTTGTAACACCTGCTATGATATTAGTTTATATCTTAGTTGTTGATGAAATATATGGAGGTCATATATACAAAAGATTATCTCGAAACGCTATACTGAAATTCCTACTAAACTCTGTAGTGTTTGGTGGCTTTTTGGGCATTTCTTTTTGGGCTCTTAGTGACAAGTGTCACGACATAGGTAACCCTGCGTTAAGGGTAAAAAGTGTCACCACATAGATTACCCAAAGCTGTTTTGACTGCCTAATCTTTGGGCAGTCGGTACTCAAAAACATGAACAAGCTCTTTTCCATGAT
>JAUVXT010000134.1 GCA_030603465.1 Deltaproteobacteria bacterium | reverse complement strand
CGAAAATTGCAGCGTTATACCGTGAACTTGTCCAGAAGAGACTTTGAAAAAGCAAAAATGGATGGATTGTTGGAAGAGGTGTGGCCGGGTTTATGGTGCTGGATCGGTCGCTATGATCTTTGCCATGGCCTTGATCTGTTTGGAAGCGGCTGGGCTCCTGAAGATTTAATGGCTTGAAACATATTAAAGAGAGGTGAACTATGAAAGGATTCTGCTTAGAGGTAAGTGGGCCTTATGCCTGCTTTACCCGCCCGGAGATGAAAGTTGAACGCGTCAGTTACGATGTAATCACACCGTCGGCTTCGCGAGCAGTTTATGATGCGATTCTCTGGAAACCGGCTATTCGCTGGCGGGTAACCCGCATCGAAGTGCTCTCGCCCATTCGGTGGATTTCAGTGCGTCGCAACGAAGTGGGAGCGATCGCCTCAACAAGAAAGAGTCATATTTTTATCGAGGATAATCGGCAGCAGAAAGCCGGTCTTTTCCTGCGCGATGTAAAGTACAGGCTTTTTGCCGAGTTCGAGTTTATTCCTCCGGGAAAGCGCGGCAAGGTGTACAATCCGGTCCCTGAATATCTTCATGACACGGAAGAACTGGAAATCGTCCGGCAGGATGAAAAACCGGCCAAATATGCCGCCATGTTCGAACGCCGTGCCAGCAAAGGTCAGTGTTTCAATCAGCCCTATCTTGGCTGCCGTGAATTTTCGGCACAAGTTCGATTGGTGGACCCCCAAGCCGAACCGGCTGCCCCCATTTCTGAAACACGGGATCTGGGCTGGATGCTCTATGATATGGATTACTCCAACCCCAGCAACATAAAGCCCCAATTCTTCCGGGCAGAACTCAACTGCGGAGTACTTGATCTCGACAACGTGGAGGTGCACTCATGATCCTGCAAGCGTTGAAGGAATATTATGACCGCAAGGTGGCCGATTCAGAAAGTGATATTGCGTCCGAGGGCTTTGAAAGGAAGTCCATTCCTTTTCTGATTGTCATTGATCGAAACGGCAAATTCATCAACTTGGAAGATACACGCGAAAAAATCGGAAAGAAGTCGATCGCTAAAACATTCCTTGTCCCGCGGTCTAAGCCAAGGGCGGGAAGTTTAAGTTACGAAACGACATTCCTCTTGTGGGATCATGCAGGGTACGTGCTTCAACATCCCGATGATGAAAAGGCGAAAAACCAACATGCGACATGGCTACGATCAGTGAAAGAATTACCGCCTGAGCTAAACAACTATGAAGGCGTCGCCGCAATTCTGAAATTTTACGACTCTGGCGGTGTTAAGGACGTAAAGTCACATCCGACATGGAATGAGTGCACTAAAGTTCTCTCATGCAATATGACGTTTAAGCTTGCGGGTGAAATATTGCCCATACCCTGTTGCCAGGCAGTTCAGGAGTACGTTAAACAGGCGTTAAAATCTTCAAGTGATGTCAATGATGAAAACATTAAAGACAAAGTAATAGGAAGATGTTTGATTACAGGAGAAGTTGGCGAAATAGTCCGGGTACACAGCGATACACGAATCAGCAAGGATTCAAAGAAGCTGGTAGGCTTTCAAAAAAAATCCGGGTTCGATTCATATGGAAAAGAGCAGGGGTATAACGCCCCTGTTTGTAAATCAGCGGAGTTTGCATATACGACTGCATTGAACACCCTGCTCAAGTCAAGCCCCAGAATGTTGGTTGGTGATTCGGTTACCGTTTGTTGGTCGCAAAAAAGTTCCGATCTGGAAAATCAAATAGCAGACTTTTTCAGCGAACCCCCAAAAGATGATCCGGATCGTGGTGTCAGGGCCGTTGAAAGCCTTTTTGAGTCGATAAAAAGCGGCGCGTTTCTTGCCGACGAGAACGAAAAAAACAGATTTTATGTTCTTGGTCTTTCGCCAAACTCTGCCCGCATTGCCGTCCGCTTCTGGATTGTAGATACCGTGGCTGGTATGGCTGGTAAAATCAAACTACATTTCGATGACTTGCGGATTGTCCATGGGCCGAGGGACAAAGACGTTTTTTCGCTTTTTCGACTGTTGGTTTCAACTGCCGCTCAAGGCAAAGCTGATAATATTACACCAAATCTCGCTGGCGACACCATACGTTCCATTTTAGGAGGACTGAAATACCCACAAACCTTGCTTCAGGCAGCCATTCGGCGCATCCGCGCGGAACATGAGATCAGTTATCCACGCGCTGCCCTGATCAAGGCCTGCATAAACAGATTAACCCGATTCAAAAACCCAAATATAAAGGAGGAACTTCAAATGAGTCTGGATGAAAACAACACCAACATTGGCTACCGGCTGGGTCGGCTTTTCGCCACGCTCGAAAAAATCCAAATCAGGAAATTTACACAAGGTGGCGGAAAGGAACCCAATTCCACAATACGCGATAAGTATTATGGTTCTGCTTCTGGAACTCCCGCGACAGTCTTTGGCACTTTGATCCGATTGAGTAAGCACCATCTCTCAGGACTTGAAAATGTGGGTGAACGAATAAACTTTGAGCGATTACTTGGCGAAGTCATGAGCGATATCTGTGATTTCCCACCACACTTGAAATTGGAGGATCAGGGACGGTTCGCCATCGGTTACTACCACCAGATGCAGGCTTTTTATACCAAGAAAGAAAAACAGGATTAACCAACAAGGAGGAGAAAACCATGAATAACCCAGTGAAAAATCGTTATGACTTCGTATTGATCTTTGACGTGAAGGACGGCAACCCTAATGGCGACCCGGACGCGGGCAACTTGCCCCGCATAGATCCGGAAACCGGGCATGGATTAATTACCGACGTTTGTCTCAAACGGAAAGTACGCGACTATGTCATGCTTGCTAAAAAGTTATCTGTAAAATTTGATATTTGGGTTAAATCCAAATCGCTGACTTTGAATGAGCAAATCAAACGTGCATATGATGAAGATGATGCTGTCAAAAAGGCTGTTGAGGCATGGAAGGCATGGCAGAAAGATAAAAAGAAAAATCCAAAACCAGATCGCCATTATGAAGATGTTGCTCGGGATTGGATGTGTAAGGTTTTTTTTGATATCCGTACTTTTGGCGCTGTGATGTCAACAAGCGATAAGGCAGAAAAAGATGGCGACGATGATACGAGTAAGATCAAAAAGACCGCTGGCCAAGTGCGTGGCCCCGTACAAATGACATTTTCTCGGTCGGTTGATCCAATAGTAGCTCTTGAACATTCGATTACCGTATGTGCCGCGCGAAAAGCAGATAAACCCGTAGAAAGTCAGATCGGAATTCAAGGACGGAAAAACACCGTGCCTTACGGCGTCTATGTCGCCCACGGATTTATCTCAGCACATTTGGCGGCGCAGACCGGGTTTGGCGAAGATGATCTCAACTTACTATGGGAAGCCCTGTGCAACATGTTTGAAAATGATCGATCTGCCGCGCGCGGACTCATGTCAACACAGCAATTGGTCATTTTTAAGCATGATTCCGCACTTGGCAATGCCCCGGCGCATTCGCTATTCAAGCGTGTCAACTTAACCCGAAAAGATGACTCCAAACCGGCTCGTGATTTCAGTGATTATGAACTCAAAATCGATGAAAATAACTTGCCAGCAGGGGTTAGCATCATTAAGCGATCTTAACGGAATGACATAAAAACAGACGAGGCGGCCCAAAATGTCTGACAAGATGGTGCAGGCGGCTAGAAATCACGCTTATGGCGTAATTGAGGGGGTGCATGGCCGCCGGAACTTGTTCGGGGGGGGGGGCTATAGGGCCATGGAGATATTTATTCTTGATTGATAGGAGGTGTGATGGAAACAAGCATCGCTGTCTTCAGAGGTAAGGGAATCAGGAAGACGATTCACAACAATGAGTGGTGGTTTGTAATAGCTGATGTGGTCAGTGTGTTGACGGACTCAGCAAATCCACCCGGTTATATTAAAGATATGCGGCGGCGTGACAAGGAGTTGTCAAAAGGGTGGGGGCAAATTGCCACCCCCCTTTTGATAGAGACTTCTGGAGGGAACCAAAAGGTCAATTGCGCCAACACCGAGGGCATTTTTCGCATTATCCAGTCCATCCCATCCCCCAAGGCAGAGCCCTTCAAACGCTGGCTGGCAAAGGTCGGTTATGAACGCGTGCAGGAGATAGAAGACCCCGAGCTGGCAACCAAAAGAACCCGCGCTCTGTATAAGGCAAAAGGCTATTCCGACGACTGGATTGAGAAGCGAATGCGCGGTATCGCCATCAGGGAGGAGCTCACAGACGAGTGGAAAGAGAGGGAGGTAAGGCGCGAGAAGGAATACGCGATACTAACCGCCGAGATCGCAAAAGCCGCCTTTGGTGTTACTCCCAGCGAACACAAAAAGCTTAAGGGGCTGATTCGGGAAAATCTCAGGGACCATATGACGGACCTTGAATTGATTTTCTCCATGCTTGGAGAAGCGGCCACGACTGAGATAACGCGGGTGGATGATGCAAAGGGTTTTCAGGAAAGCAAGCGCGCTGCTCACAAGGGTGGAGAGGTTGCCGGGAAAGCGAGGAAAGATCTGGAACAAAAAACCCGCAAAAAAGTTGTCTCCCCCGAGAATTATCTGAACATTACTCAGAAGGAACGGAAACAGTTGAATGAGAAGGATTAAGAAGCCATGATGGACAACCTGCAAAACAAACTAAGCGCAGGGTACTCAAAGACCTTCAGGTGCAAGGAATTATTAAATGTTTTGGCCCTGGCAGAAATGCAAAATGGAACAAAACCGGAAATATAGGCAATAAAATATGTAACAAGAGGTAACATGTACACTGAAGATGATCTTCTTCCAATATCCGCCTTGCAGCATCTGATTTTCTGCGAGCGGCAGTGCGCCCTGATCCATATCGAGCAGGCCTGGGCTGAAAACCTGTTCACCGCTGAAGGCAGGATTATGCATGAGCATGTCCACGCGGAAGAGCGGGAATCGAGGGGCAAGAAACGCATTGAGTATGGCATGTCCCTTCGTTCATTGCGGCTTGGGCTGATTGGCAAGGCGGATGTTGTAGAATTTCACCGCCAGGCGGACAGTACTTGGCAGCCATTCCCAGTGGAATATAAACGGGGCAAGCCGAAAAAGGACAACAGCGACAAGGTTCAGCTTTGCGCCCAGGTGCTTTGCCTGGAAGAAATGATGGATGTGTCTGTTCCTGATGGCGCGCTTTTTTATGGCAAGACAAGACGCAGGTTTGATGTTGTATTTGACGGCACATTAAGGAAATTGACGGAAGCGACTGCAATGCGGTTGCATGAGTTGATTGAATCCGGACGTACACCGGGACCGGTTTATGCAAAAAAGTGCGATACCTGTTCGCTGGCGGGTATGTGTCTGCCGAAAACACTGGGAAAGAGAAAATCCGTAAAACGGTACTTATCTGGAGCAATGAGAGAGCCATGAAAAGACATCTCAATACACTTTTTGTCACCACGCAGGGGGCGTATCTTGCAAAAGAAGGCGAGTCTGTTGTGGTGAAGGTGGAGAAAGAAGCCCGCATGCGCGTGCCTATCCATACAGTAGGCGGGATCGTCTGTTTCGGAAACGTGGGCTGCAGCCCCTTTTTGATGGGCTTCTGCGCCGAACGTGATGTGACTATCAGTTTTTTGTCGGAACATGGGCGCTTTCTCGCAAGAGTTCAGGGTCCTGTTTCCGGAAATGTTCTGTTGCGCAGGGAGCAGTACCGCAGGGCTGATGATATGGCAGTTTCTGCAACGATGGCGAGGGCCGTGCTTACGGGTAAACTTACCAACTGCCGAACCGTGCTGCAGAGGGCGCTGAGAGATCATGCCGGAAAGCTCGACGCTGATAAGGTCGGCCATGCATCCCGCCAGATTAGCGGCTCGCTGCAACGTCTTCAGGAAGATGTGTCTTTGGATGTTCTGCGCGGCATCGAGGGCGACGCGGCACATGTTTATTTTAATGTTTTTGATCACCTTATTACCATACAAAAAGAGGACTTCTCTTTTAAAGAGCGAAGTCGTCGTCCGCCGATGGACAATGTAAATTGCCTGATGTCGTTTTTGTATACCCTTTTGATGCACGATGTCCGTTCCGCCCTTGAATCGGTAGGGTTGGACCCGGCTGTCGGTTTTTTGCATAGAGATCGTCCGGGAAGGCCCGGACTGGCGCTGGACCTGATGGAAGAATTCCGGCCTTTTATTGCGGATCGTTTGGCGCTCTCGTTAATAAACCTCTGTCAGGTTCAAAAAGATGGCTTTAGAAAAACGGAATCAGGCGCTGTGCTGATGGACGACGAAACAAGGAAAACCCTTCTGATTGCGTACCAGAAAAGAAAACAGGATGAACTGATGCATCCGTTTATTGAAGAGAAAGTTACAGTCGGCCTGTTGTTCCACACGCAGGCGCTGTTACTGGCACGATACCTGCGCGGGGACCTGGATGGTTATCCGCCTTTTATATGGAGATAGGAAGGAGGCAAGATGTTTGTCCTGGTCAGCTATGATGTTGCAACGAGTTCGGATGGAGGACAGCGCCGGTTGCGCAGGGTAGCAAAGGCGTGTCTTGATTATGGTCAGCGGGTTCAATATTCTGTCTTTGAGTGCATCGTCGATCCCGCGCAATGGACGGTTCTTCGCCAAAGGTTGATAGATGAGATCGATCCCAGAGAAGACAGCCTTAGATTTTATTTCCTTGGTTCAAACTGGAAGCGACGTGTGGAGCACGCAGGAGCGAAAAAAACACTTGATCAGGAGGGACCGCTCATTGTTTAAAAGCCGCCCGCGAACCGTAAGCTCTCAAACTGCTGCAGCCCCTATAACCTGCGCGGGAACTGTATTCAAGGCGTATATATCGCCGTTGGGGTTCGCACTGCCTCTAAGTAGCTTAAAAATAGAGGAAAATTCGAAAGTGTTCTTTGACAATAAAAGATATGACGAGATTACAAAGCGGGTACGCAAAAAACAGATAATAAGCATTTTAAATTCAATAAATTAGAGAGAGACAG
>JAUVXT010000154.1 GCA_030603465.1 Deltaproteobacteria bacterium | reverse complement strand
ACAAACCCAAAAAAAGCATACATATGAGGCGACAGCGCCTTGAATTTTTCCAGCGTGTCTATCATGACTAGTTCTTAAAATTCTTTTGTCAAAGAGCACTTAGGTGATACAGTTACTAAACTATTATGACACAGTTTCAAGCTGCGGGGAATCTCCGACTTCCAAGTAACTTAAGTCTGCAAATGTGTTGTAGCGTTGCCCGCGGGCAACATATCTGTGGGGCACAGAGGCCCCACGCTACATAACAAGTTACTTTCCATTATAATCCCGACGTGTCGGGGTAGCGAAGCTGTTAAGGAAAATTGTTGATTTTATGTGCTCGCTGTTCAGTTCAAGAAAATTTTTGGTTCTTTCGTATAAAAAAATACCCTTTTAACCATATCCCTTTTTGTTATTATCAACTTTTCGGGTTGGTGAGTTAAGACAATTTTACAATGCGAAGTGGGGCAGTGATTTGTTTTGCTGCCGGTGTGCATGATTGTCTTATTTCGTTCAGATAAGGATAAGGTGTCTAAGATGTGCGGTTTTGGATAAAACAACTAAAAGACAGTTGATGATCTTATGATACCCTCACGCAGGACAATCGGGGGATCGGTAGTTACGTCCACGACCGTCGATCCCGGTCCGCCGGGAGTATCTCCTCCGTCTATGAGGGCATCGATGCGATTTTCGAGGATATTGATAACCTCTTTTGGCGAAGAGATTCCCCCTTCTCCCGATATGTTGGCGCTCGTGGCCGTAATGGCGCCGTTCAGGTGTGCGGCGAGATGGCGGGCAATCTTATTGCTGGAGAGTCGAATCCCGATTTTCCCCGTGCCCGCTGTCAATCTGGTAGAGACTCTGTCTGAAGCATTGAAAATAAGCGTGAGCGGTCCCGGCCAGAAGGTTTTCATCAACGGTAGAGCCCTTTCCGGAATTTCACTGACAAGGGGATCAAGCGCCTCCTCGTTGCCGATAATGAGGGGGATTGGCTTGTCGAAATTCCTTCCCTTGATAGCAAATATCCGTTCAATTGCCCTATCGTTTCCCGCATCAGCAGCGAGGCCATAGAGAGTTTCTGTCGGATAGGCTATGACACCGCCATCTCTCAGTATTTTTACACCGAGATCTATTAGACTCGCATCGGGTGTGAGAGGATCGATGGTGAGAATCTCAGTCATAAAAGGCTTATTTTCTTTCCTCCAGCGTCTTGTTCCTTTCCTTTACGCCATCGGCCAGATTCTTTATGTAAGCGTCCAGACTGGAGCGAAGGTCCCCGTCTTCCAGTGCCAGTATTCTGATTGCCATGAGGGCGGCATTTTTTGCACCCGCCTTTCCGATTGCCATAGTCGCCACCGGAATTCCCCCGGGCATCTGAACCGTGGAGAGGAGGGCGTCCATCCCCGAAAGGGGCGAAGAATCGATGGGTACTCCCAATACAGGAAGCTGTGTCAAGGAAGCAATGACACCCGCCAGGTGGGCTGCCATTCCGGCCCCCGCGATGATTATTTTTATTCCCCGCCCGGCAGCCCCTTCGGCAAAGGTTGCCGTCCGTTCCGGTGAGCGGTGGGCCGATGTAAGTAATAGTTCATGGGGAATCCCAAATTCCTTGAGAACCGAAACGGCCTCTTCCATAACGGGGAGATCGGAATCACTTCCCATAACAACGCTGACGATAGGATTATTTTCCTTATTCATAGATAAACTCCTCTCCTAGTGTTTAAAGTGTCGCTTGCCCGTGAAGATCATGGCGATCCCGTGCTCATCGGCGGCCTCTATCGATTCCTTATCACGGATCGATCCCCCGGGCTGTATTATGGCGGTTACGCCCGCTTTTGCAGCCATATCGACGTTATCTCTGAAGGGGAAGAAGGCGTCAGAGGCGAGGACGGTCCCTTTTGTGGGGAGGTTTGCCTTCAGCTGTGCTATCTTGACCGAATCGACGCGGCTCATCTGTCCCGCGCCGACGCCGACCAGCTGCTCCTTGGTGGCAAAGACGATAGCGTTAGATTTTACTCCCTTGACGACATTCCAGGCAAACTGTAGGGCCTGATATTCATCTTCTGTGGGTGCTCTTTTTGTGACAACTTCAGCCTTCTTCACGTCGTCAACGCCGAGGTCTCTCCCCTGGACGAGCAGGCCACCCACAACCCTCCTGAAATCGAGATCCGCATCTCCCGCTTTTCGGTCCGCAGTTATTTCTAGGACCCGCAGATTCTTTTTCGTGGCCAGAATTTCGAGGGCCTCTTTATCGAAGGAGGGGGCGATAATGACTTCCAGAAATGTTTTGGCCATCTCTTCGGCCGTTTCCCTGTCGACGGGCCGGTTAAAGCTGACGATGCCGCCGAAGGCAGAAAGGGGGTCCGTTGCCATCGCCTTGATGTAGGCGTCTTTGATGCCGCTATCGGATGTTGCGGCACCGCAGGGGTTAGAATGTTTCATGACGATAGCGGCCGGCTCCGTGAAATCGGACACCATCGACCAGGCGGCATCACCGTCCATGATATTATTGTAGGAGAGTTCCTTTCCCTGGAGTTGTCTTGCGTTTGGTATGGCCGACAGCGTTGTGTCTCTTTCGCGGTAGAAGACCGCCTTCTGGTGGGGATTTTCGCCGTATCTAAGATCCTGCGCCTTTGCGAACTGCATGGTTATTGTGCCGGGGAAATCTCCCTTTTTACCTTCCGGGGTGATGGTTCCCAGATAATTCGATATGGCCGCGTCATAGCGTGCCGTCAGTTGAAAGGTCTTTACCGCAAGACCGAAATTGGTCTCTTCCGCAATTTTCCCTCCTCGCTCTTTCATCTCTTTTATAATGATCGGATAATCAGCGGGATCTGTCACGACACTTACAAAGCGGTGATTCTTTGCCGCCGCCCGGAGCATGGCCGGGCCGCCTATATCGATGTTTTCAATAGCATCTTCCAGCGCGCACCCCTCCTTTGCCACCGTATCCTCAAACTGGTACAGATTTATGACTATCATATCTATCGCCCCGATGCCGTGCTCTTTCGCCGCGTTCATGTGTTCTTCGTTGTCGCGCAGAGAAAGCAGGCCTCCATGGATCTTCGGATGGAGTGTCTTCAGCCTTCCGTCCATCATTTCCGGGAACCCGGTATAATCTGAAACATCGGTGACGGCAAGGCCGCTTTCCCTGAGGCGGGTTGCTGTCCCTCCTGTTGAAAGAAACTCCACATCAAATTGCGCGAGCTTCTTTGCAAATTCTACCACGCCACTTTTATCGGTGACACTAATCAGTACCCTCTTGATTTGATTTGCCCTGCTCATGATTTATCCCCTTATCTTTTCCATATGTTCAATTCTTTTTTTTATAAGTTTTTTTGTTCCTATATCCGGTCTGTGATCCACCGGGCCCTGAATGGATGCTATGGCCTGTTCCGCTTTCTTCTCGGCATCCTCAAGATTGTCTGCAATGCCGACGACACCTATCGCCCGCGATGTGGTCATATAGAGGCCATCATCCCGCTTGTCAACTGATGAATAATAGAGATTCACATCCTCCACACTGTCTACCGCGATCCTGGCGGATGTCGACTTTGCATCGGGGTGGTCTTTGGGAAGGCCGTAACCCTTGGGAACGATGTATTTGCATACGGTGGCCTTCTTTTCACATTCGATGGTCAATCCGCTTAATTTTCCTTCAATGATCGCCCGGCATACATCGACAAAATCGGTTTTCAGAAGAGGCAGAGTATTCATCGCCTCGGGGTCTCCGAAACGCGCATTATACTCGAGGAGCTTGACGCCGTCTTTTGTTATAATAAATCCCCCGTACATGATGCCCTTGTATTCTTCTCCCGTCTCCTTGCGAATCGCATCGGCCACCTTTTGAGTGATTTCGAGACCGGCCACGACGTCTTTTTCGGTCATGAATGGGAGGAGATGATCTTCCATCGAGTATGACCCCATGCCACCCGTGTTGGGGCCTTTATCCTCCACGAAGCGTCTCTTGTGGTCCTGCACGGGTGGGGTTGCCACCACTGTCGTTCCGTCGCAGAGGCATTGGAGCGAAAATTCCTCGCCGTCAAACTTCTCTTCCACAATGACCGATTCGTGTTCCTCAAGGATATCGCAGCATTTATCCATGGCCTCTTCCCTGGTCCGGAAATGATCACCCTGTACCATAACCCCCTTTCCGCCGGTGAGCCCGTCCGGTTTCAGAACGATTCCATCCAGCTCAGCGATGAATTCCGGAATACCATCCAGTGCAGAAAAGACCCTGAAGCGAGCGTTTCCCGGAATATTGTATTTATCAAGGAGATCACGTGTGAACATCTTTGACGTTTCCAACCGGGCACAACTTTTTGTGGGACCCACGGATGGTATATGCTCCTTCAGCAGGGCGTCGACCACACCGTTATTCAAGGGATCTTCGGGGCCGATAATCGCAAAATCTATGTTGTTTTCCTTTGCAAACCCGCAGATATCTTCAAGATTGCTATAGCTTCCCAGCATAACTTTCTCAGAGAGTGACGCTATGCCGGGGTTGTTTGACTTCATACAGGAAAAGAGATTGATTTCGTGCCTTGAACGCTTGACCGTTTCGGCAATGACGTGCTCCCGGGCACCGTTTCCTATCAGTAATATATTGTACATTTGGTTCCTCCTGCGACCGATTAGCCAAAATTTTGTCGTGAAAAAGGTGATCCCTCCGCAAAAAGTCAGATTTCCCCATTTAGAGGAGATTTTTGTTAAAACTCTTTCGGAAAAGACTTTTTGACAGACTATAAGAGGTATATCTAAAAAGGATGTGTTCGTCAAATATCTTCGGTCTGAAATCGAATGAAAAGTCAAGGAATTTTACGACGGGATCGTCGTCAGGGGCGCCAAGGCGCATCAGACTGGCGCCGTTAATTCCCATGAGATTATAGTCATGCCGACCCTTTCCATGAAGGAAGAAGACAGAGATTACGCCGTTTCTTTCGCGCTGCCCGGCGATTCAGAAGGAATCACCTACGTAATCGGCCGCCAGTCATGCGATACAAGAAAAATGGAGGGGGACACCTTCGATCGGGGAAATCTCCTCTTTGGCGGCATCGAATCCCTTGTAATCTTTGATGACGTCTTCGTCCCTTGGGAACGGGTATTCATGTATAGGGAACATGAATTTACCGGGCAACTGGTGGAAAAGTTTGCCTCCTATCACCGCCAGAGTTACGCATGCAAGGTGGGAGTGGGAGATGTCCTCATAGGTGCCACGCAGACAGTAGCGGAGTATAATGGAGTGGACAGGGCTTCTCATATAAGAGACAAGATAATCGAGATGAATCACCTTAACGAAACACTCTATTGCGGTTCCATAGCCTGTGCCTCGGAGGGACAGAGAGAGCCCTGCGGAACCTATTATGTAAACACCCTCCTTGCCAATGTTCACAAGCAGAATATAACCCGGTTTCCCTATGAGATTGCCCGTCTGGCGCAGGATTGTGCAGGTGGTCTTCTGGTAACCCTTCCCTCGGAGAGAGACTTCAGGTCTCATGAGATCGGCGCTCTTCTGGATAAATATTGCAGCGCCAGAACCGATGTCCCCGCGGAACACAGGATGCGTATCCTGAGGCTGATCGAAAACATTACCATGGGTGCGGCCGCTGTGGGGTATTTAACGGAATCGATGCATGGAGCGGGCTCGCCGCAGGCGCAGAGGATTATGATCTCACGCTTGATAAACATGGAAGAAAAAAAGAGGCTTGCAAAAAAACTTTGCGGTGTTGAACTGAACAGCGAGCGCATTCCCCGCAGCTTGCGGCGGGGTTAGCGAGCGAATAAAAAAGTAAACAATTTCCTTACCAGTCGGAGATTCCCCGCAGCTTGCTGCGGGGAGCTTCAAAAGGGAGAACCCTTCGTCTAAAGAATCGTACAAAAAGTATGAAGTCGGCCTCTCCTTCAGATATTATGAAAGAAAGATTTCCATGTCCTTAGTATAGTAAATGTCGCAATGTCCGGTTAATTTCCTGAAATCGAAGCAGATATAAGACCTTTCCCCGAGCTGTTTAAGGGTGCCCGGTTTGAAAAACCCGGAGGAGAGTTTTGGGTGGTGAATCGTAACCTTTATACTGTATCGCATTAACAGGGGTCCATGTTTTTCTTGACATATGTAATTTATTGTGTTTTTATACAAACTAAGTAAAACTTAGCGGTGGGAATAAATGTATAGTATAGAGTTTGAAGACAGGATATTCTGGTGGTGGCAGATCGACATAGGTCTGCTCACGTAGCTCTATAATATATATCGATTACAGGCCGTGGGTAGGAAAGAAATACCTTCCCATGGTTCTAATAGAACACGAAAAGCCATGGGGTTCCCCATGGCTTTTTTTATTTTTGCCGTTGACTGGCAACAATATTTTTATTTTATTATGGAGGTTTTGATATGGAACAAATGAAGGTGATTTTAAACGAAAAAG
>JAUVXT010000227.1 GCA_030603465.1 Deltaproteobacteria bacterium | reverse complement strand
TTTGGAACTTCTCCTCCTATGACGTGTCGAAGTATCGCTTGTTTCCTGAGTTCCTCTTCCATCGGTTATCTCCCTTACAGCTTTTTTAAAAGGAGATATATCAAAGAATCACCGTTCAGGGTAACCTATGTCCTGACACTTTTGGGTAACCTATGTCCTGACATTTGGCACCTTATCTCCTGCGATTAGAGAAGATTCAGATCTTCTAATGCGGCCTTTAAGACGTCTCTCTGATCTGGAGTTAAATCCGGCAATGGTTTCCGAACCGCTCCACCGGGCAGGCCCATCATCTGCAAAGCCTCCTTGCAGGGTGATACGTAACCCGGGTCATATTCGAGAAGACAATTCAGATTTTGAACCTTCATGTGAAGCTCATAGGCCTCATCAAATTTTTTTGCCATGGTAAGGTTGTAAATTTGAACCATTTGTTCTGGAATAACGCATGCGGCGGTGGAAAAGATTCCTTTTCCACCAGCGCAAAGCGATGGATAAAATTGGCTGTCAATACCTGTGCAGACGGAGATTTTTTCACCACACATTCTGACCACCTCAACAAACTGCCCTAAATCAGTGTTACTTTGTTTGAGGCCTATTACACCGTTGATATCAGTAATCCTGTCGATCAATTCGGGACTCAAGTTGTTGCCTGTATAAAGCGGGTTGTTGTAGATCACAATGGGGATGGCGACATTTTCCGATAGACGCTTAAAATGCTCAAAGAGGGACGCCTCAGGGAGTTTGTAGTAGTAAGGCGGGGTAACAATTACGGCATCAGCTCCGGCTTCCATCGCATCCGTTGAAAGCAAAATGGTTTCTTTGGTACCACATCCGGCAGTTCCGGCGATTACAGGTAATCTTCCTTCAGCGACCCTGACAATAGTTCTGATTACTTCCTTCTTTTCTTCCTTCAGCAATTGGGGGAATTCACCTGTTCCTCCGGTGGTCATTATCGCGTGGACATCACCTTTCACAAGGAAATTAACGAGATCTTCTATTCCCTTATGGTCCAATTCGTCGTTTTCGTTAAAGGGTGTAACAATAGCTGGAATAACTCCTTTCAGATCCTCAATTTCCATTCTTTGATCTCCTCTCTTATAGTTTCAAGTTTTAGCTATCCTTCCTCGAATCAACGTATCATCAATACCGGCAAGAATGTGGCGAGTTCAGGGAAGATAGTAATCGGTGCTACAATAAAAAGTATTGCCAAAAGAAAATGGCGCAACACCGCAAAAGATGGTTTCAATAGGATTATCTTTAGCCACTCCAAACCCCTTAAGGCCATCCTGACATATTTTCCTATTGCGGAAATTAATTTCTACAGGAGAAATCTATGCAAAAAATAAATAGCATGTCAAGTATTTTAAAAAAATGGCCGGGTAATAGGTGATTTGATGGAAATTTCCACCTATAGTTTCCTCGTTATCTGCCTTACCCGCGGGTGCCATGGGCGGCAACTCTTCCTTGCAGGGGAGGGTGACGGCGATGCCGCTGTCTTTGTATTGGGAATGGTGGCAGGCGCACCCTTTGCCCACAATTTCGGCCCGGCCGGTTCGCCCGCAGATATCGGACCCTGCGCAATTTCCGCTCTTGTTATAGAATTCCTGGTTTGTCTCTTTATAGGATTTAGTATGAGAGAAAAGACCCAATAAGGATTAGAACCGGAAGGTATCTGGAAAGGGGGATGAACTTGTCGTTTCATCCCCCTCTTCTCGAATCCTATTGTTTAAGAAAAAGACTGTTACTCTTTTGCCTTTCCTGTTTCTTTCCCCTTAGTCTTCACATCTGAAGCGCTACCGGATTCAGTCGTGCCGGTTGTATCTTTTTTACTGCTTTTGCCTTCCTCTGTTGATGGTTTCTTTCCGCCATAATCGGTTACATACCAGCCGGAACCTTTCAGATGAAAAGCCGAAAGCGAGATCAGTTTGTCAACGGTACCATTACAAAATTTGCACCCTGTCACTTCATCGTCGGTAATGCGTTGGAATAATTCGTAATTTTTTCCGCATTTCCTGCATTTATACTCGTAGATAGGCATTAACAAATCCTCCGCGATATAATCTAATTGAGTATATCTCCTATTTGATACTTATCGCTGAAACAGTCCAACACCAGCGCCAAGTCAGTTTTCGCTACAGGACGAAGCATATCCCTCGTTATAGAGTGGACTTTCTCTTCTTCCTTTATCTTTTCTTCCAGAGGGGCATCGAAATCGCTGTCCCCATTCGTAAACCGGATAACGTGTACAAGCTCATGAGCCGCTATATATAACAGGAGAGGGGCCATCTTTATAAAGGGTTCGCTCCTCTTTACGGCATTGACTATTCGGTTATCCTGAAGACAGACTTTAAAAAAGTAAAAGTTATCCGGATGATCGGCATCTTCATTTTTCTGGCAAAAATATCTGCAGAGATGTGCGAAGGCCTTGTCATTTATTTCATGATCATCGAGGTGGACAAGGGTCTTTACTTCATACCTGTGACCACCCAGACCCCCACGCCCCAAACGGAAATGGGTTTCCGCCAGCTTCTCGGCATGGTCAAATGCGCCCTTTATGAGTGATATCTCCGACTTTCTGAAATACATATTCCCGGACGTGCCATCAAGATTCATCGCTAATATATACACAACTCCCTTAATGTCAATAGATTTTGCAACACTTTCACAGGGGCTGCACTATTCCGCCACTTTCTCTATCTCCCATATCGCCTCATAAAACTCCGCCATTTCACCGGTATCCAGGGTAACACAAGATCGTACGCTCTTCTCCATGGAGGAAAGCTTGGACCGATACTGATAGAGCCCTTTTGAGATGAGTTTCATATTTTTCTGGCTGAGCGGCGCGTCACTTGCGTACACTATTATCCTCTCCGTACCGGATGGCGGAGAGACTTCAAGATCGAACCTGTCTCCCTTGCCGGGGACGGTATATATCTTTCCCTTCTCGAAGAAAGAAATCTGGCGGTAGTTATTCGGTATCAGTTGTATAACCTCCCCATTGACGCTCACCCTTACAATCTTTCCATAGAAATCCCTGTTTCCTTCGAAATATATTTTAACCTTTTCTCCCTTTCCATACTTCCTTTTATCTGTCCATATCCTTACTGTCAGGAACCCCGCTTCATCCATCAAAACAGACAACAGACGATCGGCATTGTATCGTGAATTCTTCAGTTCGTATTCGACCTCGCCTATAACAGAGAGTTTGTACCTGTCCTTTTCACCACTATCGCAATCCTCCCTGCTTATGATCTTTACAGGTCGACCGGACCGATCCTCTATGATTCTGTATTCGATGAACCTTACATCGCTCAGCCTGGTTTCGGACTCAAGGCATTTTTTCCCCATGCCGAGAATCTTTGCCCTGGCCTTTTCTATGCATTCTCTGCGAAGTTTTTTTACACTGGCGTTCTCGTCGCGATCTACGCTGACTTGCACGGATTGAATTATTGATCTTCTTTCAAGATTGGGAACGGCTCGAATAGCCTGGCGACTTGCCGAGTATGCCGTATAATGACCGGCTGGAATCAAAAACAAAGCAGATATGCACAGGAGAAAGATGCACTTCTTCATATCCAACCTCCTGAACTTCCTTTATTCGTCTTACCTGCCTGTATCCATTTTATAATGAGAATACAGGCACAGGGAAACGCTCCTTATTTGGGGATAGGCACGCTGGTAAGGAGATATTTGAGATCGTCATCCTCGAACCTTATGGAAAATCCGATGAATGGAGATTCGTTACCCTCGTCGCTGAGAAAGTCATCCCATCCCGCAGACAGATACACATGTTTCAACAGTTCATATTCGCCAAAGACCTTGAGATGGGGGTCCCTGTCCGTATCAAAATCGAATGCCTCAAAGGTAAACTTGAGATCATCATTCAGCGCATAATAGTCTACACCGATACCACCTGTGGATTCCAGGAGTCCTCCCCGTAAAACCACATCCTTGAACCTCTTGCCGATCTCCACATTGAAGAGGAGTCCACCTTTATCCCATTCTTCGGTCCGTATAGTCACTCCGTCTGTGGTGCTGTCCGTCACTTTTCTCTTACCTCTGGGATCGGCAACGATACCGAGGATGTAAAACTTGTCCCATTTCGGTTGAATTTTCAGATCCAGGTAACTTTTGGCATCACTCTTATCGAAGAGAAATTCGCCCCGATAGCTCAGGAAGGTACGGAATTGTTCAGACTTGGAAACATATTTGTTAATTCCCTTCATACTTTCATCAATGCTTTTCAGACCTGCGTTCAGGTTATCCACCGTCTCCTCGTCGCTGACCAGTCTCCCTATAGTTCCCTCTCCCCTGCTTATCTTTTCAGAAATATCTCTGATGGACACAAGGGTTTCATT
>JAUVXT010000043.1 GCA_030603465.1 Deltaproteobacteria bacterium | reverse complement strand
AGGGGAATCGTCAATCAGTTGAAAGACAAGGGAGAAGTCACCCGGGCATGGCTAGGTATCGCCATACAGGATCTTACGGAAGAATTGAGGAAATACTATGGCCTGAAAGATGAAAAGGGTGTTCTCGTAACAGAGGTCTTTAAAGACAGCCCGGCAGAAAAGGGCGGCGTCAAAGCGGAAGATATTATCACTTCCGTCCGGGACAGGAAGGTCGAGTCAAGCCACGAGCTTGTCAAGGTTGTGGCAAACCTTCCCGTGGGAAAAAAGATTTCCATTGATTTGATAAGAAAGGGCGCCGAAAAGATCGTCTCCGTCGTAATGGTCAAACGTGACGATTCCGATGGGCAAAAGAGACCGGCGGTAGAAAAATATGCAGAACTGGGACTCAAGGTTTCGGAACTATCACCCGAAGTGGCAAAGCGATTTGGATACAACAGGGATGAAAGGGGTGTTGTCATTCTTGAAGTTGAAAAGGGGAGCGGCGCCGAGAGTGCCGGAATACGGGCCGGTGACATAATCAAGGGTGTGAACAATACTGTGATTACCACGATGGAAGAATATCGCAGGCTGGTGGACAGTGTCGAAAAGGGGAGCGCCCTGGCGCTGCTTATCAAGAGACCGAAAGTCGGGTTCATCGTAGTTCAACTGCAGAAGTAGAGTTCATCTCTTTAATGTTGAGGTTCAATCTACAAGATTGAACCAGCGGCAGTTCAGTTGCAGAAGTAAAGTTTTCTCATTGCCTGCCAGGCAGACTCCGTGATACTACTTCGGAGTCTGCCCCCTCCTTCTCTCCCGTAACCACGTAATTACTTTCCCTTTTACACAAAAAATCCTGCCGGCGTTCACATGAAACCACCAACATTCTTTTGACATGAGCCTTCAAATAGACTAGATAGGTTAAAAAATAGTGGGAGAGTTCTATTATGTATTCCGCAAGCGACCTGAGGAAAAACTTAAAGATTCAGATTGAAGGTGATCCTTACGTAGTTACAGACTTTCAGTTTGTGAAACCGGGCAAGGGACAGGCACTGTACAGATGTAAACTCAAAAATATGGTTACGGGATCTCAATTCGAGCGCACCTTCCGTTCCGTTGATTCCTTCGAGCCGGCGAATCTCCAGGAAAAGCACATGCAGTACCTCTACAAAGAGGGCGATCAGTACTGCTTCATGGATACCGAGAACTACGAACAGGTTTATCTGACGAGTGATCAGGTTGGAGACGCGAGCAATTTTCTCATCGACAACATCGAGGCGGAAATCCTCTTCTTCGGAAGCGACGCGCTGGGTGTCACCCTTCCCAATTTCGTCGACCTGACAGTAACGCAGGCGGACCCCTGGGTAAAGGGAGACACCGCCGCGGGAAATTCCAAGCCGATTACCGTGGAAACGGGATATACCCTGAATGTGCCGTCTTTTATCGAAGAGGGGGAAAAGATCAGGATCGATACCCGCACCGGCGAATATTCCACCCGTGTGAAGGAATAAAGACCGCATGGATGAGAGATGGCTCCTTGCACGGCGAAAGGACAACCTCCAAACCCGCGCAACAATGATCCAGGCCATTCGTCAATTTTTCATATCTAGAGACTACCTGGAAGTAGAAACACCCATCAGAGTTCCCACGCAGGCGCCGGAAGCGCATATAGATCCCCTCACTTCCGAGGGCTGGTTCCTCCATACCTCGCCGGAGTTGTGTATGAAGCGATTGCTGGCGGCGGGATATTCCCGGATTTTTCAGTTTGCCAGGTGTTTTCGTGCCGGGGAGCGTGGCAATCTCCATATCAATGAATTTACCCTCCTCGAATGGTACCACACAGGAATCGATTACAAAGAAATGATGGAAGAGTGCGAAGACCTGCTCATACATCTCGCGGAATTGCTCTGCTATGGAAAGATTATCCATTATCAGGGGAAAGATATCGCATTAGAAAGGCCCTGGGAGCGGATTTCCGTAAGGGATGCCTTTGAGCGCTATTCCCCCCTCACAATGGAAGAAGCGCTGGAACAGGAGCGTTTCGATGAAATCATGGTTTCCCACATAGAACCCCGCCTCGGTTTCGATACCCCCACCTTTCTTTATGACTACCCCGCGTCACTGGCGGCGCTGGCAAGGCTCAAAAAGGAAGATCCCACAGTTGCCGAACGATTCGAGATTTACATGGGAGGTCTCGAACTGGCAAATGCCTTTTCGGAACTCACCGATGTCGACGAACAGAGGGCACGATTCGACAGGGAACAGGAACATCGCAAAAAAATGGGGAAACTCCCCTACCCCGAACCGGATAAGTTTCTTGCCGCCCTCCCCCACATGCCGGAGGCATCGGGCATAGCCCTGGGCGTGGACAGGCTCGCCATGATATTCACCGACAGCAGCACAATTGACGACGTAGTCACCTTTACCCCGGAGATGCTGTGAACTAAGTGAACTGTCATTTTAATTAACTTTAATCAGACAGGATGATCCGGCCCTATTTTCTCTTTACAAACATTTTCAATTAATGAAGAATCATATTGATTTTAAGCTGTTTGTTTCTTGATCCGGATGGCGCCTTCAATCTCGCAGTTGTTCCACAGAGATGCCCATTGCGCGAGCAAGCTTTTCCAGCGTCGCCGTCCGCAATTCATTGGCGCTTTTCTCCATTTGTGAAAGCGCTGCCTGGGAAATCCCCGCCCGCTTCGCTATTTCCTTTTGCGTAAGACCAAGATGTGTTCGCCATGCCTTGACCAGATTCATTCCCTTTTTAATCACCAGACCCACCACCTCATGGGGAACAGTGGCATCTTCATGTTTAGGAAGGAGACTCAGATATTTTTCGTAAGGGATAACGGCAAAAGCGGGTTTGCCGTCTTTTTTTATAATCTGTACATCAGTAAGTGCGCCCATTCCTTATTTTTACCTCCTGGATTTCTATGATCTCAAGCGATTCGGTGAAGATGACTCGCCACCTGCCGACCCTGAGACGATATTCTTCTCTGTCTTTAAGTTTCTTTACATTTTTGCAATCAGGGAACGATTTCAGGCACCCCACGCTATCGTAGATCTTATCCCGTGTGTGGCTGTCACGGATCTTTCGCAGTTGACGTAATACCTTTTCTGCCACCTGATTGTTTTCATTATTCCTGTTTCTTATCTTATAATATAAGTTAAATCAAGTATATTATAAGTTGACGATTGGTAGGACTGAACTTAAATAGGGATAACACCCGCTTTCTGTGGTCATCAGCCGTTACTTGACAGGACAAAAAAGTAAACAAGGTGATGGTGGAGTTACTGACTGGCAAACATGTATCAGATACCATGACTTTAAAAGTTCGAAGAATTTGAATTATTGGCAAGATATCAGTACTTTTCGATTTGAGAGAAATAGTATAGATATAGTTGCAATAACATCATGCAGTTTGGATGTCATACTTATCTGTTTTCCGTAAGGTAAAACTTATGATCTCGATCTAAAAAAACAACATAAAAAATGTTCTTGTCGAAAAATTCACCTGTTTTTTTATGAAGGGTATTGTGAAGTTCTGCGGGTATAATAAAACCAACTAATCTGAGTTTCGATCCAAGTCTAAAACGACCCCATTGAACCTGGTGTGGTACATGTTTAGGGTGGACAAAGTTTGATTTTGGGGGGAAACCTCCATATATCGCAAGCACCTTTAAACCACTGTTGCCAGATCTTTTATTTCGCCAGTAGTCAAGTGGCTTGGTAGTGTAATCTTTTAATTTTCCTAACAGATCAATTAATTGTTTATTTGTCCATTCACTAAATTTCTGCCCTGCGTCCTGGCTTGAATCAAAATAAGAAAAATTAAATTTACATCTTATTGTTAAATCATTGTTTATGTCATCAAGACTCGGTAATGCTGCAAGACTGGCAAGAAAACTACTCTTTTTCTTGTTCGGGAATTTGCTCATATCCTGGGTATTCCCCCGATTTTGCCAGAATTATACACTGGAGCTATAAGCCTGTCATTCCTGATGATATCGCCGGGTATTTCGTCAAGTCTGTACCCATAGCTTTCACTTGACTCTTTATTGACAAACACAGTTCTGTATTTTCCCATATACTCGAGTATTTCAGTATTGTGTGTAGAAAAAATCATCTGGGAATTGTTAACATTTAACTTTTCATCATCAAAATAACTCACAATCTTTTCGAGCATGTGTGGATGAAAATCTGTATCAAACTCATCCATTACAAGAATACCTCCATTGCTGAGGGCATAGAGATAATATGGCACACTTCTGAATAGTGTTTGAGTACCAAGTGACTCAGAATGAAATGTCAGCCAGTTTTTATCTACAGTTGCATCGTGCTGAAAAATTGGAAAATAGTATTCACTACCATCTTCTTCTTTTAAGCTATTAATTTCTATATTAGAAATCCCCAGATCGCATTCTTTAATAATTTTGATAGCAGCTTCGAATACTTTGGGAACATTTTTATAGTATTTTGAAATTATCCTATAATCGCTTGAGAAGTCAATTCGACCAAATGATTTGACATTGACGGTGATTGATTTAAAATATTGATAAATGGGTAAAAGTTTCTTTACCTCATATTGATATGCTGAGCTAATTAAAGATGCATTGGTGCGTTGTTTGACTTTTCTAAGGCTGCGAAATTCTTCCATGCAATACGTCAGATTATTACCTTTTCTTACGAATACCGGCGTAAACCTACTCACCTTTCTTAAAAGTTTTTCAGAAATAACCTTCTCGGAAGTTAAGCTTAATTCGTATTTGTACTGAGTATCATTAAGAATAAAATCGCAGAAAAGATCAATTGGTTCATCGTTCATAAAAAATGAATCTATAACAATCTTACCTTCAGGCTTAGTGCTGAACGAGTTACAACAGAATTCGCTTAAAAAACTAAGAATCTTAAGAACATTCGTTTTCCCTGATCCATTTGCCCCTTTAATACATAGCAAATTTGATACAGGTTTTCCTTTTGAGATAGTTTTCGGGCATTTATTCCCAAGTTCTAGGGAGATTTCTATACCTTCTTTGAAACAGTAAAAATTTCTCGCACCATATCTTAATAACATATCGCCCTCTTTTAGTTAGTTATGACGGAAATCTAACATAAGAACCCACAAAATGCAACTCTTATTATTAAATTTAACCATCATTGTCGAAATGTCATCTTAAGATGCCAGGCTCTGTAAGAATAAATCAGCATCGATAGCCAGAAATCTCGCCTATGCACTTAAAATCGGCTAACATATATGAGTCGCCCTTTTGTCAATTTTTGCAGTTTTGACACCTGATAACTATCCAACCCAAACCAGTTGCAGGTATCCTTGCCGGGAATTTGAATTAAGGGGACATCCATGATAAGTTTTACCAAGGAGGAAAGGGACAAGTATAAATCACTCGCTAACCCCCCAGCAGGCAGCGGGAAATTCACTCGCTGCTCAGTTCAAAATCATCCGCACTTTACGCTTATTCGTCAATATGTCAAGTATGTTATCAACATCGACAGGCTCTGATTGACCGGCCGGGATGACACGTTCGCAAGCGTTTACAGAAGTTCAATCCGCGTTACGATGTGATGAAAAAATTCCCTCGACCATATCTTCAGCGCCTCCGGGTTACTAACGAAAGGTTCTACCTCTGTCCTGGCCCCGTCAACATCGAGAAGATCAATGGCATTGTGAACAGTTTTCCAAAATTCATCGTGTGTCAGAGTTTCCTCACCCTTCCAGTCACCGGTTTGCCTCATGCGCTCTTCAAGGTGAGCAAGACGCAGACTCGGGAAATTGCCGACATACCATACAAGATCGTACCAGTCCCTCCCCTTTACCCGCGTCTTCCATCGTCTGCACAGTACCGCGTGCATTTTCCCCGCAAAAAGGTCGGGCAGGGTGAAGCTTCTCACCGAAAAGGGAATAGGGGCCAGTAGATATTTTGCTTCCGTCTCAAATCCGCCCGGCGGGTCGGTATCGATCTCGATCCTGATTTTCATAACCTTACCCTTCGGTATCTCACGCATGATTTGTCCCGGCGCGTTGATGGTTATAAATTGTTCTACCGTATCAGCCTTTAAAAAAGCTGATTTAACGCCGCTCCCTGTAGATTTTACTTTTTCTTCCACACGGACATCGAATCCGAAAGCATTAATCTCTTTTTCAGCAGCAGTAATATAATGAGATATGGAAAATTCTCCCTCCGGTTCAAGCAGTGAAAAGTCAAGGTCTTCTGAGAATCGATCGAGACCGTAAAGCATGCGCAGCGCCGTCCCGCCGTAAAAAGCGGCTTTTTCAAAAAATTTGCTCCGCCAGAGACCGAGCAATGCCACTTGCTGCAATATTTCCCGAAGCGCGCGATCATAGTCTTCGACCCGCTGGAACTCATACTTTGCCAGCATCCGGGTTATCGCTTCATGCATGGTCAATGTTTCCTTCCTGTCGTTGTAATTTTTGAAGGAGATCGGCAAGGGTCTTGATGCGGCGCGATCGATAAGCTGCTGCAAAGAAGTCGAATCGGCGGGGGTTTAATCCTAAAAATGCCCCGGTATCAATACGCAAATCATCGAACAGATATATTTTCATATCTCGTTGTGTCGTAATATTCGCTCCACGATCGCTTCTCACCTTATCGGCAAGCGCCTTTTCGGGTATAGCAATCAGAAAGGAACGATTCCCTTCGAGATCAATCCTGTCCATGCCCGTCCGGAGCGCCGCCAAGGGAATCATCTTATAGGTAAAATGCCCGAGAGGGGTGGCAAATTTCCTTGACCGGCCTGACGTTACCGACGTTACCGCCTCCGTTCTCTCGGGTATCAAACCGTAGTAATGAAGCGCGTAATCATAGGAAATATAGGAGGGGCCATAAATAAGGTTGGCCACCAGTTCGCGGGAAACGGGATATCGACGGTAATCGTCGCCAAAAATGTATAATCCCTTCTTGACACGTATGATGCCCTCCTGTCTGAGTAGATCTGAAATCTTATCTCTCGGGCGGGCGTAGTCCTTCAAACAGTGCATGAGCGCCTGGTAGTCAAATTCTTCGTATGGAATTTGCCTTCTTATTTTTTCAATCATTCTTGCATGATATTCCACGGAAAAGCTTCGCGAAATATAGTTTCCTTCTTATTTTTGTGATCATTATACCATTATTTGACATAGTATGTCGACATTTTTTCGACATACTGTGCCAAAGTCACGCATTTTTCAATCTCGACATGGATGCTTTCCCCTTGCAACCAACGAAGCGGTGATTTCTTCCAAAATGTTTTAAGAATTGACAAGAAAGTTATGATATGTGATTCATATACTGAGAGAAGTTCAAAGGTTTAAGCCCCCAATTTTGAATATCGGAGTATGTGTGATGAAGAAGCACAAAATTTACGATATCTCACTGCCCATCTCGGAATCGCTCGCCGTGTGGCCCGGAGATTCGCCCGCAAAGATCACGCAGTCCTCCCATCTCGCAAGGGGTGACAGGAATACGGTAAGCAGACTCGATTTCGGGGCACATATCGGCACACATGTTGATGCTCCAGCGCACTTCATCCTGAACGGCTCCGGCATTGATACCATTGATCTGGACGCCCTCGTGGGGCCGGTTGTCATCGTTGACGCGCAGGATGTGGAATTACTGACGTCTGCCACGCTCGAATCGCTGTCCATCCCCGGTGATTGTGAGCGGATCCTGTTCCGTACACAAAATTCAAAACTGTGGAATGAGGGATATTCCACCTTCAACCGTGAATTTGTGGCAATTTCCGAAGATGGAGCCAAATGGCTGGTGTCTCACGGATTCCGCCTCGTCGGCATAGACTATCTATCCGTGGCGCCCTTTAATAATACCGGGCCCACCCATCGCGAATTGCTTTCCGCGGGAATTGTCGTTGTCGAGGGACTCGACCTGCGCCAGATAGTGCCGGGCCGTTATCAGTTGGTCTGTTTACCACTTAAGATTGTCGGCATTGACGGCGCGCCCGCCAGGGTTATTCTGATCGATGATTCGGATAATCAGGGGGCTTTTTGAAAACTGATTTTTTATTGAAGTTCCCGGCAACAAGCTGCGGGGAATCTCCGACTTTCAAGTAACTTAAATTTGCAATCTTTGTAGCGTTGCCCCTGTGGGCAACATATCTGTGGGGCACAGAGGCCCCACGCTACATAACAAGTTACTTTCCATTATAATCCAGACGTGTCGGGGTAGCGAAGCTGTTAAAGAATTTTTTATTTTTTGTTCGCCCGCTAACCACGTCGCAAGCAGCGGGAAATGTGCTCGCTGTTCAGGACCAAAAAGTGCATTATTGCCTTGACAGACGACAATATTTCTGACAAAGTCCCCCAACAATATGACATCTGAAAATATAACATATTGAAATAACAGTTGTTATCCAAATTATTGCATCTTTTCTCTGGTTTTAACCATGTTTGCAAAAACCTCATCATCTGAAAATATTATCATCCTGGGGCTTGGAGGCGTCGGATTTTATCTGGCAAAACGCCTCGTGCGTGAAGGACATGAAGTTACAGTCATAGAGACAGACAGCAAGCTGATCCGCTATGCCGATGGGAACATAGATGCCCGCCTGATCAGAGGCAATGCCATGAGTCTCGACTGCTGGAAAGAGGTCAACGTCGAAAAGACAGATCTCGTCATTGCCGTTACCGATAATGATGCCTTGAATATTCTGGCTTCTATGATTGCCGACCGCTTCGGAATCCGGCGTAAGATTGCCAGGGTTCGTTCCCTCGATTTCGGAGAAAAAAGTACTCTTTTCAGGGCCGAAGATTTTAAAATCGATCTCTTTATTTACCCGGAAGAGTTGGCAGCTCAAGAAATTGTAAGGCTCGTTAAACGGACAGCAGGAAACGAAATAATAGACATTGCCCAGGGACAGATACAGGTTATGGGTATTCGTATTCAAGAGAACTCTCCCCTGGCCAATAGAACGCTGAAAGATATTTCTCAGATGTATCATGGGTTCCCCTTCCGGGTTGTCACTATTGCTCGAGGAATCGACACGATAATCCCCAGCGGAGAGCATGAGATTTTACCTCAAGATCAGGTCTTTATTATGGCCGGCAGCGATAATCTTCCCCGATTGATGGAATTGACGGGGGTAGAGCAGCAAAGTCTTCACAAGGTTATGATTTTGGGGGGAGGCCTGGTAGGAGGCCGTGTAGCCGAGTTATTAGGAAAAACCGTCGAGGTTAAACTGATCGAACATGATGATAAAGCTGCGGAAGAGTTGTCCTTTATATTAAAAAACACGGAGATTCTGCACGGTGACGGATCAAATGCGGACACGCTGGCTCTGGCGGGACTGCTGGAAATGGATACCTTTATCGCAACCACGGGAGATAATGAAACCAATATCATCAGCTGCCTGCTTGCGAAGCATCTGATGAACAGGCAAAATCACGTCGTTAAGACTGCGCAGGGAAAAACAATCGCGCTGGTTAATAATGAGGATTATTTGACACTGGCCTCTACCATTGGACTGGACATAGCCCTGAACGCCAAAATCCTGGCGGGAAACGAAATACTCAAATTCATTCGCAGAGGTGAATTGCTTTCCGTGGCACACCTTCACGGAGTCGACACGGAGATGATCGAGTTAATTGCCGCTCCAAAGTCACCTATTACACGCAAACCCCTCGCTAAAATCACCTCTTCATTCGATGGAAGCTTCATAATCGGCGGAGTCTTTCGTAACGGGAAATGGGAAATTGGCGTGGGTGGCACTCATATAAACAGCAACGAACGTGTTATCCTTGCCTGCAATTCGCTTCAACTAAAAAAGGTGCAGGAACTGTTTTTAAGTTGACGAGTCTCACTCTGTGACGTTTTACTTCTTCCAGAATGCCGGATAAAAGACGACCAGGACTGAAAACATCTCCAGCCTGCCGACCAGCATGTTCCAGGATAAGAACCACTTCCCCACATCGGAGATATGGGCGTAGTTTTCCGACGGCCCTACTCCGCCGAATCCCGGTCCGATATTCATCAGCGTGGCAATGACTGAACTCATGGCAGTGACATAGTCCATATCATCTGAGAGGACCATAAAACACCCCCCGCCAAGCACCATGAATATGTTCACTATAAAATAACAGATGGCCAGATCCACTATGAGGGGGTCGGTGGGCCGGTTGTTCAGCCGGACTGTCACAACGGACATGGGCTGCAGGAATGTTTTTTTCACCGATGCGTACATATATTTGCAGATAATAACGTAGTGGACAATCTTGATACCGCTGGTGGTGGACCCGGCACAGGCCCCGATAAAGCAGGAGACCCAGAGAAACATCTGCGCCGCCTGGGGCCACTTTTCATAGTCGGCGGTGGTAAATCCCGTCGTCGTCAAGATGGACATAACCTGGAATGTGCCGTACCGCATGGAATCGAGAAGGCCTCCATAGGTGTTCTCCTTCCACAAAATCCACGTCACCATGCCGCAAAAAAAGAGGAGAACTCCCACATACCACCTGAATTCGGTATTTTCCTTTATCGATTGCCAGTCCCCTTTCAACATCTGATAAAAGAGGAGAAATGTCATGCCCCCTAAAAACATGAAGAGTGTGATGATCCAGTCAAAATAGGCATTGTTATAATGCCCTATGCTGGCATTCTTGGGAGAATATCCCGACGTTGAAACCGTTCCGAAGGAGTGGCACAGGGAATCAAAAATGGACATGCCCCCCAGACGTAAGAGGAGTGTCTCTAACAGGTTTAACGTCAGATATATTCCCCAGAGCCATATCATGGCGTCACGATTGCGTGGCATGAATCTCTCTTTGGTAATAACCTGACCGGGGCTCGATTCCGCCCGGAATATGCGAACCCCCCCCATTCCATGGGGCAGGAATATGACCGTCAATGTCAGAAAACCCATGCCGCCCAGCAGGTGGGTCTGGCTTCGCCAGAACAGGAGGCCGTGAGGAACAACCTCTATATCGGTGAGTATCGTTGCCCCGCTTGTGGTATAACCGGACATCATTTCAAAAAATGCGTCGGTAAAGGAAGGTATCGCCCCGTAAATCATAAAGGGCAGGCCCGACAAGGCGGAAATCAGGACCCACCCGAAAACGGCGATGAAAAAACCGTCTTTAATATTCAGTTCGTGTTCTTTCCGAAAATACCAGGCTAGGGGAAGGCCCATTGCGAGGGTAATGATCCCGGAGATCAAAATTGAAAGGAGATCGCCTTCTTTGTAATAGAGGGAAGATATCACCGGCAAACCCATTGAACCACCGGTAACCATTAATAATATTCCTAAAACATATGCGATTGAAGGATAATTCATAGGTACCCAATGATTAAAATAATTGACCGAGAGTGTCCCGCAAGCCCCGCCTTGCAGGCGGAGTCAAGAGACACGACATAAATTATTTCTTACAGAAAAGCCCCGCCCTGTGGGTAGGGAGCTTCACAAACAGATTTATCTAAAAATCCTAGTTTCGGCGACTATATACAAAAAATCGAAAAATCGGAAGTCCTATTTTTTACCGGCGGGCCCCCCTTTCTCGGTTATGTTGGAAAAAACAGCGCCTATCCCCAAATTCGTAAATCGATATTTTTGGACAAATTGCAAAGGGTCTATTTGCTTTCACATATCGTATGTGATAATTTCTTAAACCTCTTACTCATAATGTACATCCCTATCTCAGGGATACCTTTCAGGGGGGCACATTATTATGAATTACTATAACAGTAGAACCTTTTACGGTACTACCAGAGGTAATGATTTAAACCGATTAATAAGCCTTTTACCGTCATCTTAAAAATGTGAATTCCGGTTCAATAACCGTAACGCCGATTTCTATAAATTATTGTTAAAGAATTTCAGGAATAAACCGATGTTCGGAAGAAGACCCTAGCAAAAATATTAAATAGGCAAAAAGAAGGCAGGAGATTCTATGAACAAGGAAAGAAGGAAGCACAAGAGAATAAATATAGATATAGATTTAATCGCAAATTTGAAAGGGGACACAGATTCGGAATTATACCAGTCATTTGTTAAAAATATCAGCGAAGAGGGCGTATGCATTATCCTCGACAAAGAAATAAAGCCCGAAACTAATGTTCACATTAATTTTTACATTCCGGAAATAATGTCAAAACCAATAGAAATCTCAGGAAAGACCATATGGGGAAAGCCGATAGAAAACGAAAAAGGCTATGCTCACGGAGTCATGTTTACCGATGTCCCGGAAAAAGACAAAGCGATTATAGAACATGTAAGCCGCCTTATTTATGATATAAGAAAAGCAGAATCCAAATAATTTTTAACAAACATCGCCTTTATTTTCTGCCCGGAAAATCAGTGACTCTCCCCAAATTCCGAAAATTCACCTGCCTTGTCTCCGCAGGAATAGATTGCCGCCGCTTAAGCTTGATATATGCTCTAAAATTCAGTATAACTCCATCGCGTAGCATAATCTTTGACGGCAATTGTCATTTCTGAATACATCGGAGCGTAGTGAAATGTCGAAAATCATATCTATTCATTCCTTTCGCGGCGGAACCGGAAAATCCAACACGACGGCCAATCTAGCTGTGTGCCTGGCCCAGATGGGATTGCGCGTCTGCGTCGTTGATACGGATATCCAATCCCCCGGTATTCATGTAATGTTTCAACTCAATCCCAAGGATATCAGTTTTTCATTAAATGATTTTCTCTGGGGCAAATGTGAAATCGAGCAGACCGCACGGGAAGTGTTTACTGAAGGTTCAAAGGGCAAGGTCTTTCTGATTCCATCGAGTATGCGAACCGGCGATATCGCCCGTGTATTAAAATTCGGGTATGACATTCAACTGCTGCGCGAGGGGTTCATGAATATCATCTCCACGCTCGCGATCGATGTCTTACTTATCG
>JAUVXT010000224.1 GCA_030603465.1 Deltaproteobacteria bacterium | reverse complement strand
GCATTTCCCACTTCCATGCCTGTCCTGTGATCCTTTACCATCTTGTATGGGTGGAGCACATAGGAGCGTATTTGACTTCCCCATGCAATCTTCTTTTTTGCCTTATTCATCTCGTCAATTTTTTCATTTTTTTCTCGAAGCTTCATCTCATAAAGTCTGGATTTCAAGACCTTTGTAGCCATTGCTTTATTCTTATGCTGTGACCGTTCGTTCTGGCATTGCACAACAATTCCTGTCGGTATGTGTGTAATTCTGATGGCTGAATCCGTCTTGTTGACATGCTGTCCCCCTGCTCCGCTGGCCCTGTAAGTATCTACCCGGATATCATTTTCATCAATTTCGACGGTCATGTCGTCGCTTACTTCAGGATAAACAAATACCGAAGCGAAAGAGGTGTGTCTTCTCCTGCCTGTATCAAAAGGTGATATGCGTACTAGCCTGTGAATCCCGACCTCCGCTTTTGCATATCCGTACGCGTATGCTCCGTCTATGGTCATTGTTACACTTTTTATCCCCGCTTCATCGCCGGCCTGAAAGTCTATTATGTCGGTGGCAAATTTTCGTCTCTCCCCCCATTTCAGATACATTCGTAAGAGCATCTGCCCCCAGTCCTGGGCTTCTGTGCCGCCGGCTCCCGAATGAATAGTCATTATCGCGTTTCCCGGGTCCTCTTCATTCCCCAGCATCATCTTAAATTCATCATTTTTTACAGATGATCCAAGTTTATCGAGATCGTCTTTAATCTCCCTGAGGGTAATTTCATCATTTTCCTCGCGAGCCATTTCAAAGAGCATTTTGAGATCATGGAGAGCGTCACTTTTCTCGTCCACGCTTTTAATCGCCTGTTCCAGCATATTTTTTTCTTTAAGAACATCTCTGGCTCTTTCGGGATCGCTCCAAAAATTTTCTTTCAGCGCCGCTTTCCCCAGTTCCTTGACCCTTTTCTCTTTTTTGTCTATTTCAAAGATAACCTCGCAACGTATCGATTCTTTTCTGTAATTCCCTCAAGTTTTCATAAATAATCTCTATCATCTCCAACTCTCCTCTTCCGTGAAAATAAAAATAAAACTAAAATAGACGCGACACACAGATATATGAACACATCACCATAGGTTTCATAAAATGTACCGTAGTTTAATAACCGAACTCTTCCGTTAAGAACGGATCTTTCAAACAGTCCCGTCCGGGAGATTATCTCCCCCGTGGGGTCAACTATTGCGCTTATCCCCGTATTGGCCGCCCTTACGAGATAAAGGCGGTTCTCTACGGCACGAAATGCGGCCATCGTCAGATGCTGATACGGCGCTGATGTCCTTCCATACCAGGCATCGTTGGTTATGTTTACAAGGAGCATGGCCCCTTTCCCCCGATATTCCGCACTGATTTCGGGGAATATTCCTTCATAGCAGACCAAAACACCGATTTTCTTTCCATCCATTGAAAGAGGGACTATGCCCTTGCCCGGAATGAAATCACCTGCTCCAACGACTAATTTTTCAACAAAAAAAAGGAGCTTTTTCAACGGGACATATTCTCCGAAAGGGACCAGGTGCATCTTATCGTAGCTCCCGACTATATCACCCTTGGGTGACACCATATATGCACTGTTTTTTAATAAATATCTTTCATTTTTTCTTACATAACTGGGACTTCCAAAAAGGAGATAAGACCCGGCATTTTTAGCAATATCTAAAATGTCCCTGTGCTTTTTGTCAATGTTTTGAAAATAAAAAGGAACTGCCGTTTCAGGCCACACTATCAAACGTGGTTCTGATTTTGATGCCTCTATGGATAATTCCCTGTATATTCTGAGCGTATCTGACTGATATTGAGGATCCCATTTGATGGATTGGTCAATATTCCCCTGAATAAGCGAGACATTTACAGTCTTTGCATCTTTCAAGGAGTCTTGCACGCTTTCAATCCGATAGACCCCATAACCTCCGATCAGAGCTACAATAATTATTCCCGACACCAGTTCCGGCAAAATTTTCCCTCTGGAACCTGTAACCAGCAAATCGTAAACGATACAGTTAATGAAGACGATTAAAAAGGTTATCCCGTATATTCCGGTGATATCCGAGATCTGTATCAGTAATTTAATGCCATATTGAGAATAAGCAAGGTTTTCCCAGGGAAAACCGGTCAGAAGATGAGATTTTATATATTCGAGGATCGCCCACACAATGGGCGCAGAATAAATCTCCCTGATTCCCCTTCTGCTGAAATAAACGACAGTCACCGAAAAAATTGAGACATAGAGACTAAGGTAAAGCGCAAGGAGAACCATTGTTGAAATACCGACGTACAGGGGCAAATACCCGTAATGTACTATGACGAAAGATACCCAGTATATTACCCCTATATTGTACACGAGCCCGGCTGTCAACCCTATGAAGAATGCCTCTGAAAAATTCTTCTCCCTCAGGGCGTAAAGAAGGGGGACTATGGAAATCCATATAAGATAATGAAATTCATATTTGGGGAAAGAAAGAAAAAGCAGGATTCCGGAGGCCAGAGATAAGATGAATGCCTTTCTGTTCATATTATGAAATATTCCTCAGTGCCTCTTGATTCGTTCTTTTTATTCTCACCCGTTTAATCCTTCTCTCGTCTGCAGATTCTATGACCATCTCCAGATCATTGTACCTTACCTTCTCTCCCGTTACGGGAATCTTTTTTATTATGTGAAATATAAAACCGCCCAGAGTTTCGAATTGCCCTTCCGGCACATTTATTCCGAGATACTCTTCAAATTCTTCGATCTCTACCCTGCTGTCGACAAGGACGTCACCCTCCGGCAGTTCTACAAAGACATCTTCCTCCTTGTCATGCTCGTCAAATATCTCTCCAACAATCTCCTCCACTAAATCTTCGAGTGTAACCAGTCCGGAGGTGCCTCCGTATTCATCAATGACGATGGCCATATGCGATTTTTTTTCTTTCAACTCGTGGAGGAGAAGATTTGTGCTCTTTGTTTCCGGTATAAAATAGGCTTTCCTTAAAATTCCGATGATATCTTTGTCCCCTGTATCTTTCGACCAGAATCTTATCAGATCCTTTACATTTAAAATTCCAATAATATTATCGACATTCTCTTCGTAAACGGGCATTCTCGTATGACCATGGCTTAAAATCAGATTCAGGATGTCTTCTATCCGGGAATCGCCGCTTATCGCAATTATCTCTGTTCGCGGCACCATAACTTCCCGGACCATCGCCCCCCTCATTTCCAGGACGCTCTTGATCATATCTCCTGACTGCTTGTCTATAATACCATCGGCTGTTGCTGTATCAATAATTGATTGAATCTTATCTTCAAAAAAGGTCAGGTTTTTCTTTTTGATACTTTTCGAGAGAATCCTGACAATCCAAGATTTTATTCTTCTTGTAAAAATCTCCTCCTCCTTGATTTATCATGGCCCGGTTATTTTCTTGGATCGTACCTTATAATATGACTTTGAAAAAGGCAAGAATCGAATTTGACCGCATGTACTCCTTGAAATAAATGAATATATATTATACGTTTCTATTATTATAGGAAAGTTGCCTCGACCGGCAAAACGGGAATTATTCGCTATGAAAACAGATAAAGAACTGACAGATGAACTGGAGGCCATATACAAACAAGTCGCGGATGAAGACATAGGAGATGCAAAATCCGCATTTGAAAATACCCCGGTTTTTGATGAAATCCATTCAAAGAAACAATTGCCGTCGGCTCGACACTCGAATACCAGAATTTTTATACTAATTCTTTTTTTGTCGGCTCTATTAGCGATTTATTTCTGGCCTTCCATCTATTATGAAGGTCTTGTAAAGTCCGGGAACAAGACATATCCCGCAAAAACGAACAGAATCACGGGGGGAAAAAGTTATTATTATGGAGATAAATGGCACGCTAATCCGATACCGACCGCCAAACCCTTCAGATCACCCATCACGATTTTCATAGAATCTCCTCCTGTGATGGCGGAGGATGCAGAGAAAACATCTGCACCAGTCAATCAACCTTTAAGCAAGAAAAGATACACAATACAGATCAAGGCTGACAAAGATCTCAAGAAAATTAATGAGTTATCGGATATTCTTAAAGAAAGAGGGCTTGACGCATACTGGGAAGAGGTCGATATCAAAAATAAAGGAAGATGGTACAGGATCTTTATCGGACGGTTTGCAGATGCTTCGGAAGCAGCAAAATATATGAAGGAAAATAAGATCGGTATTTCTTATCCGGGAAGTTTCATCCAGAAGGTATCCCCTAAATAACCTTGATGGACTCGTAAAAAGCTCCGCTATGCCCCGACGAGTCGGGACATTATAATTGCAAGTAACTTGCATTATTTAAATTCGCGTATTACTTGGCATATATTAAGAAGTATCAATAAGTTATGGCGATTTTGTAAATTCTA
>JAUVXT010000291.1 GCA_030603465.1 Deltaproteobacteria bacterium | reverse complement strand
GGGGAGGGTGGAAATATTCAGAATCAGAGGAAACATGGTAAGCAATTCCGCGGTGGTGGACGTAGAGGAAATTATCTCACAACCTGTATTGCTTGTGTCATCACGAGAAATAGACCTTGAATCAATCGGCCCGGGTGAAAGCGCCAGGGGCGCCTATTCTCTGAAAAACGTAGGATCGGGAAAGCTGTACTGGTGGACTGATGGGCCGGAAGGGTGGGTTTCATCCGAGGAGAGAAGCCTCGAAGGAACAATCGACAATGATATGCGTTATCATCGCCTCTTCATAGAAACGCAAACAGGTAAGTCAAACGAATTTTCCCTTCAAAAAGGACTCTATCCGGTCATAATAAAAATTGGAACGGATAAAAGTTCAGTGTCCTATAAAAAAGAACTTCCTCTCGGTACTTACAGGGAAAGGATGATATTGACGTCTAACGGAGGCACGAGAAACCTGTTCTTTAAATTCGGAATCACTGAAATGCTTTCCCGGCCGCGCCTGGAGATCAGGCCTTACGGAATTGAGTTCGGCGCTGTCGAAGCAGGCAAAAAGATGATGAAGAAGCTGGAGGTGAGAAATACCGGAAAGGGCATTTTGAATTGGAGGGCGAAGCTGCAGAGAGGCAGAAAGCTGTTTGACGGTGTTGTTCTCAATAAAGGGAAGTATGTCAGTTTTATAAATGAAAGTATTGCGGGAATGTATTTATACGAGGTTCCGGCTCATCTTTTGAAAGATATCGAAATTACCGGCGCATGGGTGGAGAGTGAAGGTTATCCCGTAAGTGAATACGAGGATGATCGGCTTACATATAAGTTCAACGGGACGGGAATCGCCATATTTGTCATAAAAGAAGAAGATGGGGGCGTTATATCAGTATCAATTGACGAAAAAGACATCGGTTTTTTCGATTGTCAATCGGAGAAAAAAGAAAGGGCGGAGTTTCCTGTAGCCACCAAATTAACCGAGGGCGACCACACCCTTACACTGAAAAATATGGGTGGTAGAGTAACTTTAGAGGGGATGAAGGTCTACAGCGACAAATTTATTACCGGAAGAAGCGGGTGGATAAGGCTGGTTCCCGACAGGGGCACAACAAAGAGAGAGATAGATTATATAAATGTGATGATAAATTCCAACAATCTAACGCCCGGATCATATTGTGAAAATGTGCTCTTTTATTCTGACGGTGGAAACAGGGTGGCCGAATTATCACTTGAAATTGAAGATCCGAAAACATCTGAGCTGATCGATATTTATCGGTATGCAAAGGGAGATGATAATCTCTTGACTCCCGAGATAAAACCCGTGGAAGGATACAAAAGAGATAAAAAAGTGGCCTTTCAACTTTTCAGAAAAGGCACGCCGGGCACGATTGAATTTTACGGATGGTATAATCCTGTGAAGGGCGATCATTTTTATTCCAGTGATAGAACTGGAGGCGGAAAGTCTCTTGCGGGATATGATCCTGTCGAATCAATAGGAAATATAGCAACCCTGAAGCTCTCAAATACCCGCGAGTTGTTTAGATGGTTCAATCCGGATACGGGCGCGCATTTTTATACGACTGACCCCAAAGGGGAGGGACGCCCCGATGATGGTTATCGGTATGACGGCATATCGGGTTACGTTCGGTAGAAGATATTGCTTGACAAATAAAGGGGAACTCGTTAGTTATAGCCCTCTTTAATGCGTAAGTATGCGCCTGTAGCTCAGCTGGATAGAGCAACGGACTTCTAATCCGTAGGTCCCGGGTTCGAATCCCTGCAGGCGTACCATATATGTGGTGGGTGTAGCTCAGCTGGTTAGAGTGCCGGGTTGTGGCCTCGGAGGTCGGGGGTTCAAGTCCCCTCACTCACCCCAAAATATAAAAAAGGCTGGAGATGTACAATCTCCAGCCTTTTTTTACACTAAACACCTTGTCAATTAAGCATTATGCCCGTTCTACATTGATCGTCTGTTTGCCGAAACGATATGATCCGGTCTTGGCGAGGATCTGGCCGACGAATTCCTTCGGCACATCAACCAGCGTGTGGTCTTTGTGAATGGAGATCTTTCCGAGTGAATTGCCCGGGATATCCGCATGATGCGATATGGTTCCCATTACATGGTTGGCACGAAGGCCATCTGTCCTTCCCGTGTTGAGAATGATGGGCACCATACCCTTTTCCCGGAAATTTCCGGTTCGGCCGGAACTCTTTTTACGGGAAATTCTTGTATGCTCGAAACTCTTTCCCATTCTGCCGCGTTTGTCCAATCTTCTGGTATTTTTCGGAGAATATTCATGCACAGCGCCGATCGGCGCTATGGGTCGCTTCTTTTCCTCCGCCCGCGACAGTTTCAACGCAATTGCCGAAATGTCAAGCAGCTCATGCCCCGCAGACACCAGTTCCTGAACCATCTCCCGTTCCCGACCGCAACGACCGCGACGAATCCATACAGAAATCTGCTCCAGTAATTTTGTGTCACGATAGGAGAGAATATCCTCCTCGCTCGGCAGAGTCGCGCGGGAAACCTTTTGCTTCGTATATGCCTCTATACGTTCCAGTTTCCGCTTGTTTGAGGGAATAACCAGCGAAATGGCGATGCCCGTTTTGCCGGCCCGTCCCGTTCGCCCGATGCGATGGACATACATTTCAGAGTCATAAGGC
>JAUVXT010000295.1 GCA_030603465.1 Deltaproteobacteria bacterium | reverse complement strand
CGATAATCTCCGGGATCAGCAATCGCTGGCATTGTTCATAACCGCCGGGAGACATTTTTTTCAGCCTTTCGTAAAGGACCCGCTCGTGGGCTGCATGCTGATCCATAATGACCACCCCATCGGGAGCGGAAAATACCAGATAGGTGTTGTCGATCTGTTCCAGATAACGAAGAGATGAAAACGATACCCTATCTTCCGTTTTGCTATCTTTTTCGAAGATGGGCAGCGTGTCGCTGACAACTTCCCTCTTCGTATCCCGTGAAATCGTATATCTCTTTATTGCTTCTTCAACCCGGGAATTATGTATTATTCCTGGAAAATATTGCGGTTCTCACGGATGCGGGCTTTGAGGTAGAACCTTACGGCGAAAATACGATCATTATAAAATCTCTTCCGGCGATGCTGGCCGCCGTGGACCCAAGGGCATTAATTACCGACCTGATAGAAGAATTTTCACAAACGGGAAAGACGGGAAATATAGGCGAAACAAGAGAAAAGATATACGCGCTCATGGCATGCAAGGGGGCTGTTAAGGCGAGGCAAAAATTGACAAACCAGGAAATTGAACAGCTTTGCAGAGATTTGGATTCGGCGCCATTTGCCGCGACATGTCCCCATGGAAGGCCGCTGTTTGTAATGCTTGACATAAGCGATATGGAGCGGATGTTTAAGAGAAGGTAATGTGTATGAATTCGGGTAAATCACCAATCCGAATCATTGTAATAGTCGGACCTACATGCGTGGGGAAAACTGAACTGGCGATCAAACTGGCCGAAAAATATAATGGCGAGATTATCAGTGCCGATTCCATGCAGGTATACAGATACATGAACATCGGTACGGCAAAACCCAGCGTCGAAGAGAAAGGATCTGCAAGGCATCACTTGATCGATGTAGTAAATCCGGATGAGGCGTTTAATGCAGCCATATATATGAAGGAGGCTGCTAAAATTATTGAAGACCTTGAAAAAGAGGGTAAAGCAATATTCGTCGTTGGGGGAACCGGGCTTTATATAAAGGCGCTGCTGGGAGGTCTTTTCCGGGGACCGGGAGCGGATAATAGGCTCCGCGCTTTATACAGGGCTGATCAGACGAAACACGGGACAGCGTACATTTACGGGTTACTGAAAGAGAGAGATAAAAAGGCGGCCGGGAGAATACATCCCAATGATGCTGCGAGGATCATAAGGGCGCTGGAATTTTTTGATAGTACCGGGGAATCTATAATAAAAAAACAAGAAGAACACAACTTTAGTGAACACCGTTATAACTGCATCAAAATAGGACTTAACATTGATAGGAATCTTCTATATGATAAAATAGACGCGAGAGCCGACAGGATGATATCCGATGGACTTGTTGAGGAAGTAGAAAGGCTGATGGAAATGGGTTACGACGAATCCATCAAGCCGATGCAAGCCATGCATTACAGATATATCACAGATTATATAAAGGGAAGGAAGGACAAAGCTGAGGCCATAAGACTGCTGAAAAGGGATACAAGACGTTATGCCAAGAGACAGATGACATGGTTTAGAAGAGATGATGACATAAAGTGGTTTATTCCCAAAAATTCCGATCTGGTTAAGTGCGAAATAGATACTTTTTTAGTCTGAAACACAGAATACTCATTTTTCAGGAAAGGAGATGAATGTCATGATAACCTATCGAAAGTATATAGTTACATTGGCCTTGATTTGTGCGGTTTTCTTTCTCATGTCTTGTGCGAAGGTAGAAAGGAAACCTCTCAGCTATCTCGACACGCCCGAACATCATACCTATACGGGAATAAGGCTGATGAATCAGGGCAAATATCCGGATGCGGAGAGGGAGTTTGGCCTGGCCATCCAGCTAAATCCGAAGTTCTCCAGCGCCTATGGCGGGAGTGGACTGGTACAGGCATATAAAGGGGATTTTGATTCCGCCTTCGATTTGATGAAAAAGGCGGAAAAGTACGCAAAGAAAAAAGAGGAAAAGATTTATGCTCATGTGGGCAAGATCAGACTCTTCACAATGAGAAAGGAGAAGCGAAATTGGTTGCAAAGGGCATATAAGGAGTTCGAAAATGCCGTCAAACTTGATCCCAAAACATCGGCAGCCTACTATTTCATGGGCATTGCCTATAAGTATGGATTGGAATATAAAAAAGCGGGCGGTGCCTTTGCGAAGGTGCTGGATCTGAATGACGAATATCTGGAAGAGGCAAATGACGAATGGCGATTGGTTCAAAAGATCCAGCGGGCAATGCCGGGAACACATGCGGGTAAGAGAATCGCCCTCGTCGAGAGCCTGACAAGGGCCGATACTGCGGCGCTGTTCATGGAAGAGTTGAAAATAAAGAAGCTCTTTGAGAGGCACAGCCCTGAAACTTTCGATAGCGCGAGGAAGGCAGCGATAGACATAGGGGACCACGTCTTGAGAAACGATATAGAAGGCATGCTTAAAATCGGGATTCGTGGTCTCGAGGTGTATCCCGATGAAGCATTCCACCCCGATGATCTGATAACGAGGGCTGTCTTTGCGATGATGATAGAGGATATAATAATAAAGATTACGGGGAACGACGGTCTTTCCAGAAAATTCATAGGAGCTGTTTCTCCAT
>JAUVXT010000024.1 GCA_030603465.1 Deltaproteobacteria bacterium | reverse complement strand
CCCTTCAGCCAGCCGAGATAATCATAATGGTATGGCTTCCGCTGTTCCTTCGTGGTACGGTTTCCCTGCCTGTGTGCCAGGTCCCGTCTAATGCCGTGCTTTCTCATCCAGGCGTAAACTGACTGGGGGCTGCATTGCGCTCGATAAGCTACGTCATAGGCGGAGGCACCGGCTCTTAGCTCTTCATCGAAGGGCTTTAAGTTAATCATAATGGTAGTACCTCCTGGGACAGTCTGATAGCGGCCACTTCACACCATTTTTCTGAAAGCTCTACGCCAACAGCTCTTCTGCCGGCCTGTTTTGCAACAACCAATGATGTTCCGGTCCCGCAAAACGGGTCAATAATCGAATCCACAGAAAGCAAGTGAACAGCATTAGACATAATTTTTATTGGAGTATATCCAGGGTGGTCATAAGATTCCTCTTTAAAGAAATATCCTTCTCCCTTCAACCGGATGTTTTCCCATAAATCTTTTTCAGCCCGACATGGTTTTCCGATGGCAAGGGCAATTTCGAATTGATCCGACCACCCGCCACGATAAGGACCCGCCGCACCCCTCCTAATGACAATTAAGTGACTGCCCGGCAAAAGACTAAACCATAAATGTAATTTATATCGTGGGGCAACCCAAAACTGATTATCTGCAACTGACATAGATAATCCGACAATTTCACGCATGGTTTTTTCATAATCCACATCACTTAGATTATCTTTATATGCTCCATAATCTTTACCAGCATTATATGGCGGGTCCGTAACGCATAAATCCGCTTTTGGCAGGTTCGGTAAAATTTCTCTACAGTCGCAATTATAAATTATGATTCCATTATGTTCATAATATGGTTCAATCATGGGTTGCCTCTTGCCAGGGGATTGTCTCAATATTCACCCCCACAATAACAGTATTTATCATTGTTCCACTGACCTTAAAAGACCCTTCTGGATTACGTTCGATAAAACCATACCTGTCTACAATCTCCCGGAACTCGGCTGTCTTCTTGTTCTCTCTGAACACAATCCCGGCTGACATAACGGAAACGAGCCTTCCATTTGGTTTTAGGCATTTCAGCGCATGACGCACATGGTCAACATCCTGCTGTCTCTCGAATGGGGGGTTCATAATAACCCGATCATAAATAGGCTTTGTCTCAATCGACAGGAAATCACATTGCTGAACAAGATAACCCTTCTTCTGTAATACCTCTGTATTATTGGGCAGGAGTTCCATACAATCTATCGCACAACCCTCTGGAATGTGATCCACTATCCCGCCCTGGCCCGCAGATGGTTCTAAAACAGTCATTCCCGGCTTCAGCTCTGCCAACTCAATAAGTCTTCTTGCCAGCGGTTCAGGTGTAGGGAAGTACCCATATTTCTGCGGCTCCATTATCTCACCTGTAAGCAGAACGGATTCAAGCCTATCCGTTGGATCTTCAAAAAAGATATGTCCTTTCTCTTTACGATTCCACTTCCCGCCCATGAGTTCCAGAATTTTATTCACTTCCAAATATTGTTTTCTGTCAAGTTGCCCGCATGTCAAATGAATTTTATCCCCTTCGGTTGTCACCCTGCTTAAAATTTGTAATGTGGCTTCGTCTATCTTTTTCATCTCTCCCCCTTCCCCGTTTTGGCTATGGCCATCTCTAATTGTTTTATGTTATCAGCGGTATCTCCTGGTGGCAGATATCCGGTTTGAGTTTTGTATTGCAGGAGACGCAAGACCCGTTTCGCCGCTAATAATAGGTTGTCAATGATCTTCTGCTGCCTGTCCAGTTCTTCATAGAGTGCGTTCATCTCTCCCCCTTTCATTCCCAGTCTTTACGATCTGGCTTCAATCGCTTCAATCTCTTCGGTTTCCCCAATTAAGACCGGCACCGGAATCTCCTCAAGGTGTCCGGTCTTCATGTTTTCCATCTCAATCCTGCCAGGCAAATATATTGGGGAGTTGCCACGTGATTCCATTACGGGGTATAATCGCTCAAATTCTTTTTGCTTCCACTTCTCATCATCAATAAGCATATTCCCCATGGCAGACCACCCACCCATAACCTCAATGACGGCATGTATCACAGGATCATCAAATTTCACACTTTGATATGTTCCAATTCTCCGAATTGTATTAAGTGTTTTAATCCACGCTTCGGTGGCCCTGTTCCCCTGTGTTCCTCGTATTGCTTCTATAACGTCAACCGGCTTCGGGAAAAACCTTGAAGATAAAATAACCTCATTAAAAGCCTTCTCACATTGTTCATCTGTGAATGGCTCAAGGGCTTTCCAGTAAATTTCAGTTAATGCCTTTGATTGTTTCTTATCAAACATTTCTGAAATTACCGTCATAAACTTCGCAAATTTAACCTTGTTTTCCATTTAGAACCTCACTTTCCTTATCTTCTATCCACGATTGTAACACCCGTGCCGTTGCCTGCCCGCTTTCAGACAATATACCCTCCAGTGGGTTTTTAATATATTCATCCTCCCATCCCATAGCATTTAACCACGTTGAGGGATATGGGATATATTGACCACTTTCTTTTATCCAATCCTTTGACTGTTTTGCCTGCTCTATTTTTAATAACATAGTTTCTAAAAGTTGTTTACTTGGATTGATTTTTAAGAATGCCTTTTCTGCGGTTCCTTTATTTTTTTTCTTTGGATATGCTAACCAGAATTTTTCAAATCGTTCATATATATCTTTTTTCTTTTGTAGAGTTTCTTTTGTAATCCTTTCTTTTGTGGGTATCTGAATCGATGACAGTCTGGTCATCGAATTAGATGACAGTTGTTCGTCTCTATTGATGACAGTCATCTTTTTAGATGACAGTTTCCATTTCTTATAATCCTTTTGAAATCCATACCTTATCTTAAAAGTGTCATCTTTATCGATGACTATCATCTTTTTAGATGACAGTGCCTTAATTGCTCGATGAATTAAACGGCGGTCTAAGCCAATACATTCTGAAAATTGTGAAAGCGTAATCCAGTCTGTTTTTTTATTCCATCCGTAGGTCTTGCGAAACAAAAACCAAAGCACCCTTGATTCATATGCAGATAGGTTTACCTTCATCAGAGCTTCCATGATCTCATTCGCTATTTGGGTGTAGCCATTTTCGGTTTGTGGGGTGTTTCCCATATAACAATCCTTCAAACGCAAAAGGAGCCGGATAAAGCGGTGATGCTGGCACCTTCCCACACGTCACAGGGGCGTGTAGTCCTTATCCGACTCCTCTTAAATTTGAAATAATGTGCATCGCGAGTTCCAGCATAACTCATAGATTTACCTCTTGCCTTCCATTATCCTCTTATTTTCTAATTTGTCAAGGGGTTTCTGAACCGTTTCATAGTTACCCTATAGTGGTAATACTTCTTGTGAATGTATCGAAATATTATTTACAAACAAATTCAGCTTCTCGTCCTTCATAAAGTCAAAAACTTCCTGTCCCCGGTCTTCTGGCGTGGATAGGTCAACATCTGAAAGTGGCACGCAAGACCGATGTAAATACAAATCGCCCCTGACTCCACCTTTTCGCCGGATCGCTTCATCAAAAAAACAAGCATCCTTAAATTCATCTTTCGTTAAACTCCGCCACTCTTTTTGCGAATGATATGGACATCCGATGCAGGAGCTTTTGGGAACGATGATATTGTAATTATTGTGTAGCCACTTCATGCAGTCCAGCCTTGACATCGGCTTCCATTCTAACAGTGGGAATCTCATCACCGACATCCTGTCTCGCTTGTTTGCAAATATCCGCCGTGCTTCATCGGTTGAAATTCCAATCCACTGTTCGACACAATCTTTGGGTGCTACATAGCGGGGTTTTACTCCTAACATCTTGCGGATTTGTTTTTTAATCGGAATTATCTTGAAATTGTATGTGCATTGCCTTCTTAGCATCCCATGGCTGTTCGCGTCTGTAAAAAATGGCAGTGAAAGCCCATGGTTCGCCTTGCCACGCATCTCTCCGGTTATGTTGTGTTCTCTAATATTCCCCAATCCAACCACAATAATAGGAATCCCATGCTTTCCGGCTTCTATTTTTAGCCATTCAAGGTGCTGATAGGTTGCGTTGGTTTCCCACCCTGTATCTGCGAATACGGCGGCATCTGGCTTTGGTAATTCGCCCTTGCAGGCCATAAGAAGGATCGTACTGGACTGTACGCCCGCACCAAGCGACAATATGCGGAGCTTATAGATACTCCCGTCATCGTAATATGGTTTCATCTATCCTACTTTTTCAGCTCATTCCATCGCAAGAATATCGACCGGATTAGTTGTACGTTATTCGCCAACATCTCCCGCGGTAGTTCCGACAGAACCACGATGCAGTTAAAAGTGAACATTACGGGAAACGTTATCAGCAATAATGATCGTCTCATGTAATTGCTCTTAATCCCCCCGATTGCTGAAAATCTAAGACCTATGCCGCGTTCAGATATTTCTTTTGTGTATAATTTCATTTATATCGAACCCCCTCCCATCCATTCCCCCTATTAACCTGCAACGTATCATCCATCATAAGCCTGTAGCTGTGATTCGGCCCGCATTTTCTCATAGCCGCCTCAATCGCTCCCCGATCAGGATAATCTGATATCAGAGATGTCTCTATAGGTGCCAGGGATAGCCAGGAGACGATCAGGATGATTAGGAGTAGAATGTACAGCTTGGTTATTTTCTCCATATCCACCCTGGACATTGAAAGCATCCATCGCAGACGGGGGAGTTGTCCTTGAGGATGTTGATCAGGTTGTCCATTCGCTTTTCCTTTTGAGTATCGTCCGGGTCAAGCAAAGGTGTTCTTCAAATCCCCTCCAGGCCTCCGATGCTAAATATTTTAAGGCAAGCATCTTTGTTAGATCGGTTTCTTTTTTTGCGAGTTCCTCAAGGTTTTGAGCAACCTTTTCCAAGGTATCGTGACATGCCATCAGATACTCCTTTCTAATATGTAGTTTCTGTATATCACTTCGCAACCCTCCGACCGCGTGGCCTAAAACTACCAGCCTCCTCACACCCAGTCTTCGCCCCTACGCTGGTTAGACCTTCCAGTGCCTTGAGTTCAGGGGTCTTACCTATGGTGTCGAGGTAATTTACGGTCCTTTTCCCCAACTTGTCTAACTTGGTGCCACGATTCTTACGTGGTGTGCGCGGAACCTCGATACCCCTTGCTTTCATTTCACGCTTATGAATGCTGACTGTGTTGCGGCTGCAATGGCACTTGTTACAGATATCGTCTATCTTTGCGCCGAACAGGATTAGTTTCTGCATCAGGGTTTTGTCGATCATGTTGCCTCCAGTTTCTTATAAATACATCTTCATTTTCTCATAGCATTCCAACTTAAATGCCGCCGTGTTCTTGGTGATCACGTTTTTCTGTCGCACCAAGTCTTCAAGCCACTCCTCGGTCCGAACACCACTGGCGATTATAATATCCTTGAAATCAGGGTCAAGGTGTGCCGCATATGGTCCGAAGGTGTGATGGTGTGGACATAAACAAATCCCTGCGTCAAGGTTGTATCGAATCGGCACGATCCGCCGGGAATAGAAATGGTGAGGGTGTAACTGGGTGTATTTTACGTCGCATTCTGGATATTCGCATTTGTGTCCGGCTCGTTCTTTTACGGCCCATCCCCAATACTCAAGTAGCTTCTTATCTGTTAGTGGTTTCTTCTTTGCCACCCCTTACCCCCATTGAGTTTGTCAAATACTCAGAGTATTTGTGTTATTTTACGGTTCATGGTGTATTCGGCTATCGCAAAATTACTATTTTCTTTTGCGAAATCATCTATCTTCATTTCAACACCATCTTAATCAGCTTGCGTAAATGGTCGCTTGGCATCCGTTCACCGTTTTCGAGGTAAATGACGTATCTTTTAGAAATACCAAGCACCCGTGCAACCTTCGCGTGGGAACCATATTTCCTATGTAGCCGTTTTATATACGTTTTCACAGTTTTGGTTTCCATGATAGAAGGGTAACATGAACTTGGTGCAAATGTCAAGCGCAAAATCGGGAACAACCGAGAATAAATATTTTGCATCCAGTTCACTTTTTTACTTGACAGGCATGTATGATTAGCGTAGGCTTGTCACACATGAAGGAATCAACCCACGCCGCCATGATCTCCGGGTCAGAGGGCTTGTCATCCGACAGAAGGTCGCCTTTGATAAGGCTAAGACCGAGACCGTTGAGGTCGCTTGAAGATGGCTGAGGGTATGTAGGGGTTCTTTAAAAAGTAGGCAGGGTTGGCGAGGCTGGTGGTAGCGGTAAACTAAAAGTAAAAGGAGACTAAAATGATATTAACCGAAGAGCAAAGAAAGGAACTAGAGGCAGTATCAAGGCCATTAGTTCAATGGCTAAACGATAATTGTCACCCACATGTAAAGGTAATCACAGACTGTTCTCGGGTGCAATTGTTGGAAGGGGTTGCCCAAGTGATCATAGAGGATTATATAAAGGATTGATCTTGATGGTAGCGGTACAGCGGTAATGTACCTGCGTTGGAGGGGCGCATATAATCCAAGCGGCACTTGTGCTAGTTGGCCTTCCACATAATTCAACACCGTGTCTGTGAGAATCAGGCCTACCATCTTTGATATGAAAAGGAGAGAATTATGGAAACGGAAATGGTAACAATGAACACACTGAAAGACAAAATAACAGATCGAATTAAGGATAGTTTTATTGATCTGGTTCCTGAAGAAGCTTGGAGGGGAATGGTTGAAAAGGAGATTGCAAATTTTATAGAACCTAACAAAGATCACTACAATAAAACTATTCCGTCTCCACTACAAAGTCTCATTCATGACGAATTAACCAGGAGGTTTGAAGTAGCAATCAGAGCGGAGCTTGACTCGCATCCTCTTTGTGGAATAGATGGTGAGGCTTCAGAATTTATAAAAGAGGTGATTAAGAAAGTGTCTCCTGCGTTAGTGGAGGGATTATTTAGTGAGATAGTTCAAAGAGCTGTTATTACTGTTCAAAATAGTTTAATAAGGGGTTGTTAATACGACGGGAGAGGCGTAATTGGGAACGCACACGACGAGGCATTAGCAATACCGTGATATCCGGGCTAACTTGATCGAGCGTGCTATACAGGTTCGAATCCTGCCTCCCCGTCACACAAAGGAGAAAAGATGAGTTATTCACACACCCAGAGAAGAAAAACAATTCGTCGGTATAAGAAGTTATATGGTAAGGAGTGGTACAAGCCTTTCCGTGAGTATGTTGCAGAGCTGGTGAAAAAGCAACTTGGCCCTCCTATTGGAACGCTCGCGGATATTTTGGGTATAGAAAACTATGACTGCCCTATCCACGGTAAGCAGGATGGGCCAGATTGCCCGAGGTGTTGAAAGGAGGGTGAGCTATGTGGATGTTATACCTAAATCCAGTAACCGCAAATGCAGAAAATAGCGCTCCGGTTGCGCGCGCTGAAACAAGAGAAGCATTGGAGTCTTTTGTTGAAAGTGAGATGGCAAATGAGGGATATAGGGATGGAAGTTGGTATAAAACATTTAAACAAGGAAGTCCTTTAGAAATGTATAATTCTCCGACTGAAAATCCTTGGTACCTGTGTTTTGTAGATATCGGGACACTCAAAAGTTGGACTGAGCGTGCAGTAGCTGATTGGAATAACATGTTGACAGAAATACCGCCTGTTTAAAAAGGAGCAGATCAATGAACATAAATAAAGAGCTTACAGAGGCGTTGGGGATGTGCTGGCATGAGTGGGACCTCCAAGAAGGAGCCCTGCTACAATATAAATGCCCTCCATGCAGAAAATGCGGTAAACATGTAGACTCTAACCCCGACTTCACCTCCGATGCAGGCAAGGTACAACTACTGCGGGAGATGAAGAAGCGGGAGGATTGGAATGAATTTCAAGGGTGGTGCTTTGTCGGAACATCTACACTCGATGGACAGGTTGATTACGGAATACCTGTTGACCTCATTCTTGACACCACCGGCAAACTTGCAAAGATAGCACTCGACTGGATAAAGGAAAACACAAAGGTGACGAGATGATAGAAGGCACTTTTGATTTTCTCGACGACGCACTAAACAGGATAAACAGATACCGATATCCAACCAACGAACAACGGGGCTTAGTGGCGCTGAATTATCTGCGGAGAAAGGCCGATGAGAGGGCCGGGCGGGAGAAAACGAAACCGATCCGGCATGACATAAACCTTTTTGAGATAAGGGGGGACATTATGACAAAAACTCAAGAAGAAGTACTAGGGGTTTTGATGGAAGCGATATTTTTCCCAAGACAGCCGAATCGAATCGCTAATATCAGGAAGGCTGGAAAGGCCCTTGAACAGGCAATGAGGCCGTGGTGGAGGAGACTGCTTGATAGGTGGAGGAATAGACCATGAAAGTAGAACCCAGGGACAAAAACGGTATCCGAGTGCTCCCCAACCGAAGCGATGTCGGGGCCAAAAGCACACAGCGGGAGGAGTTGACGATCTAAAAGGGAGAATGCGAAAGGAGAAATAGACCATGGGTAACACATACACAGAGAAGGCAGAGTTTAGGGGCTGGCCGCTCTTCCAGATCAAATACATGGACAACAACGAGGAAGAGCGGACACTAATATCATTCGGAAAGAAAAAGGCAGAAGCGATCTGTGACCATATTGACGAGATCCGGGCATTCGCGGAGGCAAAGGACTGATGACAGATAGCACGAGAATAGACCTGATGAAGGCACATATCAGGACGCTGGAGACAGCAAAGGAAAACTCTGATGATATCACAGCAAGGCTATTAATCGCCGCAAAAGGTGTGCTGTCAATCGTCAGAAACTCGTACCGGTCAGACGATAGGGGGCCGGGGGATAAGTGTTCAATTTTGGAAGACGCAATCAAAGAAGCAGAGGGCGGATCACTTATGGGGCCTGACTGGATCCGGAATCAGTGGCCAGAAGGAAATACAGAATAAAGGAGAAAGGCTATGAATGAGTTAACGGAATATCAGCAAGGGGCAATAGTAAACATCGAAGATTATGCTATGTCCACAGAGGCCATGCTTGGGCAAATCAGGCTTATTCAAGATGTCATGTCCAAGGTTATGAAAAACGATGAACATTATGGTGTGATTCCTGGAACGCTTAAGCCTTCACTTTTGAAACCTGGAGCCGAAAAACTCTGTTTGCTGTTCCGGTTTGATCCCGACTATGAGATCATCCGGGAAGTCAGAGAGGATGCCTTTATTGCCTACACGGTGAAATGTGCATTACAACACATCCCAACGGGGCAGTTTATCGCAACCGGGATAGGCTCATGTAACAGCCGGGAAACTAAATACAGGTATCGTTCAGAGGTGACGGATATTACGGTTCCGAAGGAATACTGGAAAGACCGCAATCCTGAGCTTATCGGCGGCACTCAATTTACTACCCGAAAAAAGGATGGTGTGTGGTATGTCGCCCAACAGGTCGAAAACGACAACCCCTGGGATCTGGACAATACCTTTATCAAAATGGCATGCAAGAGAGCCCTTGTGGCAGCCACCCTGAACGCGACAGCGGCAAGTGATATCTTTACCCAAGACCTTGAAGATATGCCACGGGGGGCCGCTGGAGCGGCGAAGGTCACGGAACCCCAACGCAAAAGCCAGACCGGAAAAGCTGAATCTTCGGGCAGTAGCAAGTCCCCCCACCAGGCCCTCAAGGACGAACTGATAGCTTATTGCGGGGGCGACGCGGCTAAACGAGCCGAAACCCTGAAAGAGATATCCCTTTTTGAAAACGACAAGGGCGAAGAGGTCTTTATGCGGAAAATCCCATCTGAAGGCAAAAACGAGAAATGGGTGGGCGCGGCACTCGGCAAGCTGAGAAAGCTGGAACCGCAGGGGGGGGCTATGCACGCAAGGGAGGCTAAGCCAGAGCCAGGCCCGGAAATGCCGGATGGCTGGAAGGACCCAAAGGATTGCACAAAGAATCCATGGGAATGCGCCAACAGCGGATGGGCTGACGGAACAGCGTATTGCGGGTTAGACGGGCCGGTTTGCCCGTATGGGACGAAGGAAGGGCCGGAGGGGGCATAATGCTAACCTTTGACAAAGAGACTCATATCTATAAATGGGACGATAGCCCCATTGGATCTGTGACGCAGATTATCCGGCAATTTGTCAAAGTCGGCAACATCTACGTCAATATCTTCGATGGGGCGATTATCCCGGCACATGTTTTTGAGGCGGCCGGAGAGTGGGGCACGGCGATCCATTCCATGCTGCATTTTTATTTGGACAGGGATCTCGACATGGAAACCCTGTCCCCGGCCCTGGAAGCAACTCTTAACCAGTTCCTCCAGTGGATGGATGATTACAAGCCGGAGATCATATCTCATGAGGAGCGGCTATATTCCAAGAAATATAATTTTGCCGGGACATACGATCTCAAGTGTAAGATCAAAGGCAAGGCATACATCGTGGATTATAAAACCGGCGCCTATGGGATGGCGGGTCCGCAAATAGCAGCCTATGCCCAGTTGGACAAAGAAGCACACAAGGGCGGTATCCGGCACCGCGCGGTCCTGTATCTCCCAAAGAATAACGGCGGATATAAATTCATCCCGATGACGGGGTTGAATGACTGGCAGTTCTTTTTGAGCCGGTTAAATACATATAATTTTACAAACACAAGGAGGCAACAATGACACAATTATTGCCGCAGGAGCAAGAGATTAAGAAAGAGGTCGGCGGCCTGTTAGAAGCCGCCCGGGAGATGGCCATCACCAACCCCGCACAGGCCGGGGACGTGGTATCATTCGTCCGGGGGATAAATGCTTCGATTAAAAAGGTGAATGACTTTTTTAAGCCTATGTCCGACGCCGCACACGCTGCCCATAAGGCGATTGTTGCAAGAAGAGACGAGACCCTGGCAATCCCGGAACAGGCCAAGTCGATAGCCAACCAGAAATTAACGACCTACAACAGAGAGCAGGAAGCCATCAGGATGGAAGCTGAGGCCAAGTTAAGGGAGAAGGCCCGGAAGGAACACGAGAGGCAACTGGAGAAGGCACAGGCCGCCATAGACAAGATTCTGTCCAAGTCCGGGGACCATCAAGAGACCATCGAACTATTGAACATGGAACTGAAGCGGGATGATCTGACCGATATTGAGAGGCGACAGATGGAATCACAGATCGAAATGGAGCAGGCCATTATCGACAATAACCAAGAGAAAGCGGAAGAAATTCAAGCCAGGGCCGAAGAGCCGGTTTTTGTGGCCCCGACAATCCTGCCCCAGACCGAGAAGGTCGCCGGGATGGTGGTCAAAAGCAAAGTAGAGATGCAAATCATTAACCCCCTTGCGGTGCTGAAATCAATCTCCGAGGGGCTGTTGCCGATGTCCTGCGTAAAGATCAACGAGGCAGAGATCAAAAAGCAGATCCTCGCATATAAGGACCAGAAACGGGTTTATCCTGGCATCAGTTATCGGATAGTCCAAGAGACGCATACCAGGTAATAACATGACGGGAGTGGCGGTACACGAGCTATTTTGTAAGGGTATTCCTTTTCTCGTAGCTTCTTAATGCTCCCATTCCCAACATTGCCATGACAAGAGAGATTGCCTCACCAAGTGCTATAGCGGGCATCTTCTTCTCTGGAAAAAGGAACTGCAATATCGGAGCGAGTATCCATCCCCACGCAAGAGCAAAGACACAAATCCAACCTACAGCCGGACGCCAGCCCGCAATAAACATATTCCTGTGTCCGGCTTCAATCTTGTTTATCTCTGTTTGCCACTTGTCCGGCTCTTGCTGTACCTTCATTAGGAGTAGTTCAGCGGCTTTCTTTTCTTCTTTAGTTTCAACAAACCTATCTATAGCATTTGCCACCCCGTCAGCCGCTTCCCCGATTGACCCTCCAACTAATTTTGATAGTGAGAATCCCATAACTTACCTCCTTAATATACCCAAATAGACGCATTAAGTGGCATGTTGTCTGCATGGATAAATGTCTTTGAAATTCCAATCCTCTTAAATCCTGCATAAAGCAAGGCCTTAATAATTACTAATCTCGTCCATCCATCAGTACATGCAATATCAGAAGCCTTACCTTCTATATGGTTTCTGCTTGTTGAGCCAACTGCGGCATTATGCTTCTCACAACGACAGCCAGAATTAATCACAAAGGGAACTCTTGCTACCTCCCTGGCCTTTATAAGCATACGCATGTGTTCTGCGTCCATATCTTTCTTGCCACAGCCACACTTGCAGGCAAACTCGTCTTTGGTAAAATAGCTCATCTTAACTCCTTTATCTCATCAAAGATTTTCTGCTGGATATCCTTAATTTCTCTTATGTCTTCTTGGATTGCGCCTGACCTCTCATCGCATAATGCCTTCGGCATAAATCCGTTGATCTTATGAGGCTTCAATTTGCAGATTCCGGTTATAGCTATACCGCCACCAGTTACGATCAAAGTTGAAAAAGCTATTGCGTTAGGTAATGATGTGAACATGTCAGCCTCCTATTTGTTTATTCCTTGACTTCAATCAATGGTAACAGCAACCCCATTTCTTCCACTGTGCAGGACGGTTCTCTTTCAAGGTCAATTTCAATCTTGTTTAGACCTATTTCTACTTCTATTTCTAAAAGCTCATTTAACTCTTTCCTGAATATTGTGGCATCTTTAAGATCAACAGTTTGCCCGTCTGAAACAATATCACCCTTTTTAAATCCTTCTCCATCTTTCTCATGTCTCTTTGCGTATTTCTCAATCAGCTTCTGTTTCTCGGCAAAGTAAATTTTAGCCTCGGATTGAAGCTTGTCAAAAACTCTTGCCAGCCAGTAGGACGTTTTCGTGGTGAATGACTTCTTGATGATGATCTGGAAGATCGGATTATTCATTCCCTCAAAATAACTGTTTTGTACTTTGATTTTACTCTCGGTTTTTTTGCTCATTTTTGGTCTCCTTCTCTTATCTGGAATAATTGTTCTGCTGTCATGGTGGCACCTCCTTTATTTTATCTTGCCTTCTCCTGCTGAATAAATTGAATGTCCATCTTTGTTACCTCCTTTTAGTTGTATGGTACATAAATTTTACTATAGACCCATTTCTCATATAAATACCGGTTTCTTATATATATCATCGTGGCAACCCCGTCATGAAATGACACCTTGAGATTCGGGGCCGAGGTTCCAGAATAGTCCCATTCAATCGAAAATGTTGCCACGTATGATTGGTCTGTGACAGACCACTCTTCAACTTCAAGCCAGGCGCCTTCGCCGTCTATCTGCTGTTCCAACTTCACGTATCCAATGGGAGACCCTCCTGTTGTGTACGCTTGGAATGTGAACTTTAGCCGTCTCGTTATATTTGGATTTGCGCTGAAGGTTACGCTGGTTGGGCTAAAACTATGGTCCTCCTCATATACATCGGAGGTGCTGGTGTTTTCTGTCAGATAACTATTGCAAACACTATATGGCCCATAAAGATCCGTTTCAAGATCCCATGATTCACCAGAGGGTGACTCCGACTGCCCCGTATAGATTAAAGAAGACCCGCTCCATTTCAAATAGTTTGTCGCATCTCCGATATTAAGTTTATACGCATCCGTGTCATATCCAAAGAATATTCCAGCGGTTGCATCTGCGTAATTATCCTTGCCCGTTGTTCTTAAATACCCGGCCACGCCCATTGTAATACCACCCGCAAGATCAATGCTTCCATCGGCGGCAAGGGTTATTTTCGCTGTGATATCATTCCTGAGTTGGATTGCGCCCGAAGTTATATAAACATTTGACTGATTTGCTCCGGTCTGCCCTACCAAAACATTCCCGCCAGAAATGTCCGTTAGAACCGTGCCACCGTCTTTTAGTTGGATTGCCGTCGCAGAAATTCTTATGTGCTCGCTGGCAGTGAGCCCAAGGGTTGTCGTTGCTCCGTAGGTAGCGTACAAAACAGCCCCGTCATAAATCTGCAACCCGCTCGCTGATAGTTTTATATGCTCATTTGATTGATCTCCTAAGTATGCTATCCCGGAAGCAAGCTCAAAGTTCTTAATGTCGTTTGCGTAGCCTTCAACCCCGGAGGCTGTTACTAAAAACCGTTCCGTTGCATCCCCGCTCATACGCAACAAATCAACATACCCACCATCAAGAGACCCTAACTGAACCCTGCCATGAGTGGCGCCATCAGGCACACCATCAAGGTTATTTACCGTTGCCAAAGCTCCCTGTCCTGATATGGAAGCTGCTACGTTTGCACTGGTTTGATCAGCTAAAGCATTAGTACACTTAGCCGCTGTTAATGAAGTCGCGAGGGTTCCTGTTACCCCTAAAGATGTTAAAACAATCTTTCCCGCACTGATTGCAGTTAGATTTACTCTGCCATAAGTCGCTCCATTTGCGATATTATCAAGATTCTTGTTTGTTACCTCTCCAGTTGCTAAATCAACAGAACCTTTAGTTGCCAAGGCGCCTTGACCAGATATATTTGCCGCCGTGTTTGCCGAGGTCTGATCTGCCAGAGCATCCGTACATTTGGCAGCGGTGTAGGTTGTGGCAATAGAACTTCCAGCGTATGAACTGCCCGCACCTATGGTCACCGTCCCTGAAATAACAGCGCCGGTACAAGTTAATACTCCTGTCGTGCTTACGCTGAATGCTGGAGAGGATGAACCACCAAGTTTGATCGTGCCTGCGTCAAGGTCAAATTCTGAACCGTTATTTGCATCCCAATTGTTTGAGTATATCTTTCCGGTCGTTATCTGATTACCGGATATCTTAGTGCCTTTATTGCCAGCAGGGTAGAGGTAGAGAGCTTTTATTTCAGAGGCGGTGAGGGCGGTGGAGTAGATGCGGACTTCGTCGATTGGGCCGCCAAAATAGTTACCGCCATTTGTATCTCTCCCTATATTGACAGCTAATGAAGCATTGTTACAAACAGCATCGTTGCCATCCCCCTCTGCCCATGACCCCGCAATCTCTTCCCCATCAAGGTACATTTTTAAAGAGCTGCCAGTTCCGAAAGTGAAAGATACGGCAATAAAATGTTGATCTGTATCTGTAACGAGTGTTGTTGATCTCCAAATATGATAAGCAGTATCAGCTAAATTTCTATAATAAAATTGCACCTGATTCCCGCTATAAAAACCAAAAGAATAATTTATTAAAGAAGTTCTACGGTCTATTACAAAATCACCTGTTCCAGAACTATTTCTTTTCACCCATGCAGAAATGCTTATTGACCCTGTTATGTTAAGGTTGCTGGGAGTCCCTAAATTAACATACTCATCCACTCCATCAAAACTCAAACACCTCCCTACCACCCCATCAACCCAGTCAGCTTCTTCCATGTTGACAAGAGTGCCATTATTGCCATTTCCACTTCCATCAACAGCAACACTTCCACTTCCATCGTCAAACGCCCAGTAGCCTACAAGGTGTTCGTCGGAGGGGAGGGCATACATCGACCCAACATCAATATCACCTGAGAAATAAGCTGTCCCATCTGCCAGAATCCTCACATTGGCATCAGCAGCGGCAATAGTAGAGGTCTGATTGGCCCCGCAACCAAACAACCCTTCATAGGTTAAGACCATGCCAGCGGAAGCTGCTGAACCGTCTCCTGCGGTCACAGAGGTCTTTAGAGAGGCAACATCGGTGTACATTTGGATAATGGTTTCGACTAAAGTTCCCTTGGTGTAAGTAAGCGCACTTCCATCCCAGTTCAGGTATTTATCCGCATCACCAATGAAGAATTTGGCAGCAGAGGCAGAGAAATCATATCCAAGAATAAAGCCAGTATCAACATTCGTAAAACCTGTCTTGCCATAGTTTATTATCACATCCGTCCCGGCAGAAACCGCTGTTAATCCAGTCGCCCCGACAGACCAGTAATCTGTAGCCCCCCCGATTTTGCCGGAAGTGGCGTTAATCGCACCTGTAAGTGTGGCAGAAGTTGCAACTAAATTGCCATCAGAGTCTAATTCAGTGTGCGCCGCTTTCCATGTGATATTTGTCCCGTCAAACTTCACAAACTTATTCGCACCATCTCCGAAATAAACCTTTCCATCTCCGTCCGCAATAAATCCAGGAGCTGTCCCAGCAACAACAATAGAATCGGCTGTGGCACCTAAAGCGATTTTAGGAGTCCCATCAAGATTCCCCAGAACGATAGTAGTCGCCACATTCCCTATTGCAGCATTCCCACCCCAGAAGTCGTTCAGGCCGGCGTAGAATGCCGCAAGCCGAATGTAACCCGTGATTGCGACTGTATCATCTTCGGCGGCTGGCATATCCTCTGATAGTAGATAGATTGAGAC
>JAUVXT010000179.1 GCA_030603465.1 Deltaproteobacteria bacterium | reverse complement strand
CCATGAGAAGGATCTCGGGATTTATTGTCAACGCCCTGGCAATTCCGACCCGCTGCTGCATTCCCCCGCTGAGGGCTGAGGGGGGATAGTTTTCCCATCCCTTCAGCCCAACGGTTTCGATGGCCTCCTGCGCCCTGGTGTGGCGTTCCTCTTTTGAAACGCCCCTTACCTTGAGGCCGTAGGCCACATTGTAGAGGACGTTTCTGTGGGGAAACAGGCCGAAGTACTGAAAAACCATGCCTGTCGTGTGCCTGCGGAAATCCATAAGCTGCTTTTTACTGTACTTGAGGATATCCTCGCCATTTACGCGGATACTTCCGCTTGTGGAGTCGATAAGACGGAGAAGCATTCGAATCAGAGTGGATTTTCCACTGCCGGAGAGACCCATGATGACGAAGAACTCGCCCCTGGCTACACTGAAAGAGACGTCTCTGACCGCCATCACATTGTCCGTTTTCTCCAGTATGCTCTCTTTGGATTCAAAACGAAGATCGGAATTGAGGATATCCTCAGCCTTTTTACCGAAGATCTTCCACAGTCCGTTGACCTCTACGCAGATTTCTCCTGCCTGATCTGACTGATTATTATATTCCAAACTTTTGTGCCTTTCTATTTCAGGGCAGCCTTGACTTTTCCGGCTACGTCAGCGGAAATCCATTTGGTCCAGACGTCCGCTCTGTTTTTGAGAAACCAGATTGCGCCATCTTCGGTGCTTCCCTTTGTGCCCATCATGGTGGCCAGGATCTTGTTGACCATCGCGGTGGTCGTTTCATATTTCCGCAGCATCTCCACGACATCCGGAGCGCTCTTGAAGAGTTTCGTATTAACAAGGATGTTTACCTTAACAGCTCCGTAGGTACACCCCTTGTCTTTGTCCCATACCTTCTGGTCGAATGCGGGCTCCTCCAGGCGTGTCATGTCGAGTTTTCCCAAGACCCATGTGGGTTCCCAGTAATAGCCTACCCATGGTTTCCCCTTTTTGACCGCAGCAGCCATGGAGCCGCTCAGCGCCGCGTCCGAGCCCGTGATAAAGTCGTTGAAATATTTGTCCAGGCCGTAGGTCTTGAGCTTGGTGGAATTAATCTTTGTACAGGCCCAGCCCGGAATGGAATTGTAAAAGCGCCCCTTGGTTGGAACCTCTGGATCCTTGAACAGTTTCCAATACTTAGACAAATCAGAAACAGATTTAAGATCCGGGGCCATGGGTTTGATCCCTCGCTTGGGATCTCCCTTGATCATGTAGGTGGGAACCAGCCATCCCTGCCAGTTGTCGGAGAAATTGCTTCCGAGATCGGCCACCTTGCCCGATTTGATCATTTTATCATAGAGTTCCTGGATATTCTCGGTCCAGGACTCCATATTGATATCTACATCATCCTGCAGCATGGCGGTATTGAGCATGATTGTGTCGCCGGGGATGAAGTCCAAATCGTAGCCCATGCCATGCTCGATGATAAACCCGGCTATTCGGTTATGAACCTGAGCGCTGTCCCAGCCGAAATCGCCAAACCGGATGGTTCCCTTGGCCGCGGACGCAACAACCGGCAGTAAAACAAGTGACATGCATACTAATAACATAATAAATCTAATAAGATAACTACTCTTTCCTTTCATTTTGCACCTCCATATTTTCTTGATTAAGAATAATGTACACCAGATAAATCATAAAACTGCGATGCGCCTAAACTGATCTGATTTTGTAAAACAATGGATGGGATTCGTGTATCGATGATAAGGTGTTGCTATATGTGGGTTAAAACACTCATGTAAACAGGTGACTGATGATCTTTCTCATCCTCTTCCCTCATGATTTTTATAGATTTTAATCATGTTCTGTCCCCTATGTCAACCCCTATCCCTGACCCCCCTCCGGAAGTCAGGTCTTAAGTCACTGTTATTCAGGGGAATCGCCGGAGAAAATATTTTTAAGAATCATCCTGAGTGATAGCTTTTTAGCACCTTCAGTGTATTTTTGGACACCGGCATTTTGTCAAGATCTTTTATTTTAACCCAGCGGGCATCGAGGGCATCATCGGCGCCCTTCGGTTCACCGCTGACATAGTCGGCTATCAGATCGACGATGACATAGTGAAAACGAATTTTGCCCTCTTCGTCTCTGTCGATGAGGTCAAAGGTAATGTGCGGGGGGAGTTTTGCCTCGATTTCGATACCCGTTTCTTCCATGATCTCCCGTTGGGCCGCATCCTGCAGGGTTTCTCCCAGGTTCAAGTTCCCCCCGGGGATTGCCCACAGCCCCTTCCCCGGATTAATGCCCCTCTTTACGAGGAGGACTGCATCATCCTTGATTACGATTGCGCCAACTCCGACCCGGGGATGACCGGGATATTCTTTCTTCGACATAAATATACAACCTCCAAAACCGGATAACCCGGTAAAATTTTCAATGCTCAGGAATGCGCTCGCTGTTCAGTTCAAATGCCCTTGTTTCGTGTCCCTCTCCCCCCGGGTTGAAAGTCCTCTCTGTAAATCTGACCATATTATCCCTGTCAATAAAAATCACCGTTGAAGAGCGGGTACCATAACCGGAACTTGTTACAAAGAGGGGAGAGAGAACTCTTTCAAGCTCCAAACCCACTCCTGTTTCGGGAAGCGAATTGTCATCCGGTCGGACGGTATCGGCAAGAATATCAAAAATTGCCCCGGCTGAAGGATTTTTATTTTCCGAAAGAAGGGTTGAGAGCATCTCCTTACCCCGCTCAATTTTCGGCCACGGCGTATCGAGCAGGTGATTGCTCAAGCCGTGTATCCCCGGTTCTATCTCCCTGATAATATCATCCCTGTTTGAAAAGCAGCAAAGACGGAACAGATCTCCCGCGATAATATTAAAGCCGTTATATCTCTCCGCCGCCGGCCGGATTCTTCCAATGAACTCCTTTGGTCCCTCATCACCACGGAGAAAATCGCTGACCAGTAATCCGCGAGAGGGGGCATTCCTCTTATGAGACAGCGGGTCACGAAAATTTGTAACGGCGGCAATCCGTCCCGACTTCGTAATCCCAAGCCAGGTCCCTCCCCCCTGTAAATCTCTCCCCGCCAGAAGATCGGGAGATTCATCCCAGAATTCCGCAGGAGCAGACGGTCTTTCATAGAATTCATCGCGGTTCGCCGCGAATATAAGGGGATACAAGGGATGAGACCTGTACGCAAACAGTATGAGACACATATAATTTTACTCTCGAAATCTCACAACCTGGTAAAAAGTCTTTTTCGAGCGGATTGAAGCTCCTCGCAACAAGTTGCGAGGAATCTCCGACTGTTAAGGAAAATGTTTATTCATATTCGCTCGCTAACCCCACAGCAAGTAGCGGGGTATGCGCTCGCTGTTCAGTTCGAGCATTTTGGAAAAAAGATGATTGCGGTGGCTGGCGTTAAGAAAATCTAACTGTTTGAGTGCTTTAGCACGAGTTTTAGATTTTTAGCCAGGTGCCGAAATCATCTCCAAAATGGTCATCAAGCGAGAAAAACTGACTTTTCGCGAGTCCGTCAAATCTAATATTATGAATAATGGATGAAGGAGTTATGCCCTTTGAGGCGGCCTTCTCATATCTTCTCCCACCATCTTAACAATCCTGTCCGTTATATCGCCAGCGCTCTCATTTATGAGGACATCGGCCTGAAGATCGTAGGGGGTATCGCCGATGTTTATTATGACCAGCTTTGCCCCACCATTTTTTGCATACATGGGCATAAAGGCCGCCGGCTGCACTACAAGCGAAGACCCAACTACAATAAAAAGATCGCAACCGCTTGAGTGGAACGTTGCGGACTTCATTGCATGCTCGGGAAGCGCTTCACCAAAAAATACTATATCCGGTTTCAGGGTGCCGTAACATTTCCTGCATGGTGGCTCCTCCATGCCATCCTTCAGCATCTGCGCCACATACTCGATGGGGAAAAGTGCATGGCAGTCAAGGCATCTGACCCATTTCATGCTTCCATGAAGTTCAAAAACCCTGTCGGAAGAATTCCCCGCCTTCTGATGGAGATTGTCAATATTCTGTGTAATCACGCAATCAAGCTTGTCGAGGGCCTCCATCTCGGCGATTGCATAATGGGCCTTGTTCGGCTCTATATCAAAGAAATGGCCCTCTCCGATCAGAATTCTCCACTGTTTTTTCCTTGTCTCCTCGCTTTGCAGAAATTTGTGTATCGTAAAATCATCGGGATCGAATCTGCTCCATATCCCTCCGGGACCACGAAAATCGGGTATCCCCGACTCGGTACTGACGCCGGCGCCGGTAAAGACAACAGTCTTTTCGGAATCCAAGATCATGTCGACCACCAATTTGATTTTTAGATCTAAATCGCTGTCCATCATTTTTCCTGTTTAAGAATTGATGGATGAATCTATACCACAAAAGAGAATCTTCAAGAATTATTATTTTCTCAAAGAGAGGGGAAGGTAGGAAATGCCGGCCAGTATATAGAGGCAAAGGGCCGACAGGATGACTGTTTTAAATCCAAATCGGACGGCACATATGACGGCGGCAGAGGCGCCGATGACGGAGAAGAAACCGTTTATTCCCCACGCCCAGGGGATGAGATCTTTCCTCGCCCTTTCGAGCAGACTGAGTCCGGAGGGGAAGGGTATGCCCATAGGCACGGCAATGGGTGCGATCATGATACTGCATGCAAGCATACGCATCCAGAGCGGCAGGTGGGGCAACGTGCCGAGCAGATACTCACCAGATTTCAGATAAACGACCCCTACAATAAATATAAAGATAACGGTCAGAACCACATGATGCCGTTTCGCCCGCCAGATTTTTCCCCCTATCATGCTCCCTATACCCGAGTAAATGAGAAAAGAGCTGATGACCACCGATGCGGAAAAGACCGGATTGTGAAGATAACGCACAAACTGCTGTAAAATAGCCATCTCCAGGAAGATATAGGCCAACCCCAGTGAACCGAAGTAAAAAAATACAGGGATTATTCTCCTTGAAGCGCGCCTTACTGCCCGCACGGGCGCAAGGATAAGGATCAGGCTTGCCGGAATTAAGAGGAGGAGCGAAAGCCACACCAGTATGTAGCCCCAATCCATAAAGGGGATAATCCTTCGCCCGTCAGATCCGAAATAACGCTTCAGGATTTCCTTTTTGAAAAAATAGGAGAAGAAAGGCCTGTCATCGGTAGCGGGGCGTATGTAGAATGGATATTTGTCATAAAAAGCCTCCCTTTCATCAGACAGGAGAGCTGTCGCGGCAGTGTAAAAATAACTCTGATCCATCCGGTTGAACCTGTTCGCCTCTTTCTCTGTCATCCCCGGATAGTAGCAAAGGTCAAAAAATCGTTCACCGCAAAATTCCGCCGTCGATTTTATTTCCTCTTTACTGAACACCCCCCTTTTGATCAAAAGGGTCGCCGTCTGCCAGCTCTTGATCATTACTATGGACCGGGAGACATCGGGTTGCCAGTCGGCCTCAAGGGCATGAATCGCCATGGCAAGGAGTTTTATGCTCTCCCGCGGAGGGCTGCTTATCCATCTCGACAGGAGTATCATCCCCCCCGGCCTGAGACGCTTCAGACATGTCTTCAAC
>JAUVXT010000287.1 GCA_030603465.1 Deltaproteobacteria bacterium | reverse complement strand
GTTTTTGCGAATAAATCCTGGCGAAGCGGAAGGACAGCGATCCCAACTGTCTGAGCCCGAAGGGCGAGTTTTGGGATCGCCTGGAGCAAGCCCTGGATTTATCAAAAAGCATCTTAGACAAGTGAAAAGATGTTTATGCTGCGGTTCATCAACCGAAATGCGAAAGAGGTAAAAAATGCAATGCCTTTGATCCCTGCAGTATTCCTCCTGCACGTCACAGGATTACCGAGTACCCACCTGCTGCGGTTTACTGTCCCCCTTACCACGGGAAGATCGATAGTATCGTTTGCCCTTTTTCTCTGTTCCTCCCTGGGGCGCGGCGGTTTTTTGAAGAGGGTCTCTCCCGATCCACCGGGGAATAACCTTCCTCTTTCGAATAAGTTCGCGCAGCCTGGGCAGGTCACCCTTGGTTACAAGGGTAAAGGCCCTGCCCCGCTTCCCCATACGTCCCGACCGTCCCGTACGGTGGGTATACTGGGTACCATTATCGGGGAAGTCCCAGTTTACCACATGCGTGACATGGGTAAAGTCGAGCCCCCTGCCTGCGACATCAGTAGCGATGAGATAGCGAAGCTTCTTTTTCTTGAACTGCCTGAAGAGCGAGGAACGCTTGTCCTGGCTGAGCCCCGCATGTATATAATCGATATCTTTCAAGCCTTTCCGTATATCGCGGAAGAGATTATTAACCTTGTAGCGGGCGTTACAGAAGATGATACCCTGACTGACATCCTCCTGTCCAAGGTACTTGACCATTTCCTCCTTTTTGCGATCGGAGTGCACATAGGCGAAATAATGCTCAATGCTCGCAGGTGCCGCCCTCTTCGTGATGAGGGAAAGATACACGGGATTTCGCAGATAGTTGTGGGTGAGCTTTTTGATTTCTTCATCCATCGTTGCGGCAAAGAGGAGTGTCTGGTGTTCCTGCAACATGCAGGACATGATGAATTCTATGTCTTCGATAAAGTCTTCCCGCAACAGTTCATCGGCCTCATCGAGGACAACACACTTCACCTTCGACAGACTGACCACTCCATCGTAGAGTAGATCGATGAGCCGTCCCGGTGTCGCCACGAGGACATGCACCTCATGCTTAATCTTGGCGATTTGAATTTTCTTATCGAAACCGCCGAAAACGGCAAAGGGGACCACACCCATTCCGCCGCCGATCTTGTCGATTTCACCCACATACTGAATGCACAACTCGCGGGTTGGAACGATGATCAGACCTTGAATGGCGTTCTCCTTCGTATCTATCTGCTGAACAAGGGGGATCGCACAGGCGGCAGTCTTTCCCGATCCCGTTTCCGCCAGGGCGCAGAGGTCCTGCCCCGCCATAATGGTTGCATATGTAGCCTCCTGCACATGAGTCATTTCCTTATAGCCCATCTTCTCGATTGCCGTAAGGACCTCCTGCGGAAGCCCGAGTTGTCTAAACTTCGGGAGCCGCTTCTCCTTCTCCTGGGCGTGTACCTTACCCATTCCTTCCGGTCGGTGCTCCGCTTTCTGCGGGGATTGTTTTTTGTTATTCTTTCCTGAAATCATTGCGATAAAAGATCTCAGGGCTTTGAACAGATTAAATTTCATATAGTGTCTTCCTTCCATGTGTGACTGTATTTTTCTACAGTCCACCCTCTATCATATCACAAACTGCCACTTTTTATTCAGAATTTTCTGTCATGCATAGAAAGGCGATTATTACGGCTCTTTTGCGGATTATACTTACGAAGGGCGGGTGTTACGGAAAAGGCCCGGGCAGTGCCCATTTTCTATGAACATAATAAGCAAATAACCCGAAGCAGCGGGAGATGAGAACCCGTCTCCAATTACCCGCCATTACCACCTCGCTTCTTCCATACATGCAGTAAAAAGATTGTCCCTTTAGCCGCGATCATTCCAGAGAAAGAGGGCACAGACAAGTGTTCCCAGGAACATCACTACCCCGGAAGCGGTAAAACTTGCGTAAAATCCGAAACGATCGATCATATAACCCATCACCGGCGTCAGTACACCACCGCCCTCCATGCCGCTGAAGAAATAAATACCCAGTATTGTGGAACGGTTTTTTGCCGATGTCTGTCCCACGATATAGGATTCCGAGACGGGCATGCGAACATAGAATATGATACCGAGCGCTACCAGTATGGCATAAATGCCCATGCTGTCGGTTACGGCATTCATAGCATAAATAACGGGCCCCGCGACAAGGCTGATTGCCAGGATTACGGGCACCCTCCCCCAGCGGTCTGAAAGATATCCTCCCAGGGGACTGGCCCAGAGACCCGCCGAATACATGAAGGCCATCGCAGCCGCCGCCTTCCCTTCTGCTATGTCAAAATGGTCAACCAGCAATAGCGGTATAAAGGATGCCACGGCAAAAACTACCGTATTCAGGAATGTGCTGAGAATGATAAATACGACAAGGCGTCGTACCCGACCCGGGTTTGAGAGCCCTTCAGGATCGGCAATGACCGCATTTTCTCTCTTTCCTTTCGCCGATTCAATCCTTCCCAGAACGATATAAAAAATAATGCCGAATATCATGGCCGGAATGGCCAGGCCGACAAAAGAACCCCGCCAGCCCCAGCTTACGGCAATGGCAGCCGCGATAATCGGCGCAAGGAAGTAGCTGGCGCTGCCACCGATCAGGTAGAAACCCAAGGCGCTTCCACGTTTCTCCGGTTCTACCGACGCGGCAATCATCGGCGGCGCAGCAGGATGATAGCCAC
>JAUVXT010000205.1 GCA_030603465.1 Deltaproteobacteria bacterium | reverse complement strand
GACAGAGATGACTAAATCTACTATTATTTCAAAGAGTTGTCAATATAAAAATTGTTTTTCTATAATAATTCTTGAGAGGGTTTTGCTCATCTATATATTGCTTCTTCAGTGACCCTCTGCTATTCTCGGACAGCCTCCTAGCGATCTCTGGGCCAGGATTCTATTCAATTTCGCTATCGCTTATCGAAATAATGAAATTTCCCGCGAGCAGATTGTTGAATCCATGATTCCCTTCTATCATTCCCGAATCTTATCATTTGTCAATAAAACAGACAGGATGGGTATAAAGGAATGTGAAGAATATTTTGAGAGCATCAACAGGGTATTTGAGAACGAGAAATATTACCTGATACAGCGCTGGGATGAGGCCCAGAAAAAGCTGGGGCACAAGCTATTCAGGCAATAACTATTTTACACGTGAGGTATCCGCTTTCGAAATTCCTTTAAACATGCAGGATAAACGTCTCTCTTTTGCCTCGCCTTATGGTTGTGAGACAAGAAACTTTACTTCCGTGTCGTCAAAGGAAAGAAAACGTCCCGTGATGCCGTCGGCTACGCGAGAAGCCAGGAACAAGACCAGTTGCGCCGGTTCATCGGGGGATTTAAGGATTCCCTCTTCTTTCATCCTTTCAAACATGTCTGTCCCGATGGCATCGGCGCCGGCCTTTCTGATCTCCTTTTGCATTCGAGTATCCATGACACCGGGATGAATGGCATTCACCTGAATGTTAAAATCCTTCATCTCACGGGCAAGCTGTTTCGTAAAATGAACTAATCCCGCCTTTGCCACCATATATGGTGTCAGATTCGGTCTGGGCGTAGTTGTCGTAGCAATGTTAATAATTTTCCCGTATCTATTTTCCATCATGACGGGCAGGACAGCCTTTGAACAGATGAAGGCCGATGTCAAATTAACCCTGAGAATATAATCCCATCGCTCTACAGATAATTCACACACGGGACCAATATGGCCCCGCTCTCCTGCATTATTAATCAAGATGTCAATGGCGCCGTATTTCTGCAAGGTCTTTTCCACAAGATTAGCAACATCTTCCTCCACCGTCACATCCGTTTTTACTGCAATGACATCCCTTTTCAAGGCCCGCAGTTCCTCGGCCACGTGTTTAATCTCCTTTTTTGTTCTGGCAGCCAGGACTACCCTGGCGCCTTCCTTCCCAAAGGCAAGAGCAATGGACCGTCCCAGTCCCCTTCCCCCACCTGTAACGATGGCAACCTTATCCTGGAGTTTCATGACACCCCCCCCAAATAATCTATTTTTTTGTCTGCATACCAGAGTTTATCGATAATGCCTATAGTATAACCCCTGACCGCATTCCTTGTCAACAGCCACCGTGGGTACCCATTCAAAAGGTTGAGGAACCCCTGGCGAGCGAATTTATCGGCATTCAGCGAGTTGTCATCACGCCTTGAATCTTGCCAGCAACCGAATAAGGCGCCGATTTAGGAATGCCTCTTATCATTCCTTCCAACGGATCGCCGTCTTCATATTCCGCTGAACTAAATCATCACGGGTGTTCGAACCCTTTCCCGACAACTTCCTGAGTTTCATTTATGATCAAAAAAGCCTTTGGATCAATCGTGATGACCAGGTCTTTCAACTTCGTCAATTCAAAAGGACTGATCACGCTGTAGACGACTTCAACGGGAGAGTGGCTGTACGCCCCTTTCCCGGGGAACAGTGTTGCCCCCCGGTGCAGCTTAATCAGGATCTGCCGGCAAATTTCTGAAGATTGAGAGGAGATAATCCAGACACTCTTGCGTTGGCTGAAACTTGCGATAATGCGGTCCATGACCGTTCCGGATGTGTAGACAAAGACGATTGAATAGAGAGCGGCATTAAGGTCGATCAAGAAGGCTCCCAGAACCAGCGGGATGGAATTGAGCAAAAAAGTGACTATGCCCACGCGGACGGAGAACTTGCGGTTCAATATCATAGCGATGATTCCTGTTCCCCCTCCCGATCCTCCGGCGCGAAAAATCAGCCCTGCGCCTATGCCCGCTATCACTCCGGCATAGAGGCAGGCTAAAAGGGAATTCTCCACGGGGAGATGAAGGTGGGTTGTCTGGGTCAGGAAAAATGAGAAGGATGCCATGCCCAGCACGCTGAATACAAAAATTTTCCCGGTTAGCATAGTCCAGCCAATGATGAAAATAGGAATATTGATCACGAAGACCATGAGACCGATGGAAAGTTTGGGAGCCAGGTAATAGATGACTAAAGCTAAACCGGAAACTCCCCCACTGAAGAGTTTGTGATGGACCAGGATGCCATTAATAGCAACGGACCACATGAAAGCTCCCGCGATAATAGATAAGGCGGGAATCCATATATCTTTCCGGAAGACGGCCCTGCGTATCCTGGTCCAGATTTCTAGTTTCGTCATTTGGTTCTCCTCGCTGAATTCACTCTTACCAAGATTTATATTATTGCTCCGGCAATTAACCCTACAACGACACTTGTCATTTCGACCGATATGGACCGGGTTACGTTCTATATTATTACGATCCCTATCCCTTAACCTTCCTCTTCCATTCATCTATCTTTTTTAAGGCTTCCATCGGTGTCATATCGTATGGATCGATACCCTTGATTTCTTTCAAAACGGGGTTTTCTTCTTCCGCAAAGAGGCTCAATTGGGCCATGCCCGATTTTTTATCCGACACCTTCCCTCCCGCAAGACGGGGAATTCCCATCTCATCCAGTTCCCCTTTCTCCAGGTTTTTCAATACCTCTTTCGCCCTTGAAACAACATCTTCGGGGACACCGGCAAGGCGGGCAACCTGTATCCCGTAACTCCTGTTTGTACCCCCCTCTATGATCTTTCTCAGAAATATTATATCCTCTCCCCATTCCTTGACCGCGATGCTGTAATTTTTGACGCCCTCCCTGGTCCTCGCCAGATCCGTCAATTCATGATAATGGGTCGCAAAAAGCGTGCGGGCCCCAAGAGCTTCGGAATCGTGGATATATTCCGCCACCGCCCAGGCAATGCTGAGTCCGTCGAAGGTGCTGGTGCCCCTTCCCACTTCGTCGAGGAGTATAAGGCTTTTTTTCGTTGCATTCTCCAGGATCGTTGCGACTTCCGTCATCTCCACCATAAATGTGCTCTGTCCCCTGGCCAGGCTGTCGGAAGCGCCCACGCGTGTAAATATCTTGTCCACCACACCGATTTCTGCCTTACCGGCAGGCACAAAACTCCCCATCTGAGCCATAAGGACAATAACTGCCACCTGCCTGATATAGGTGGATTTTCCCGCCATGTTCGGCCCGGTGATTATTAGAAACCGGTTGTTTTCACAATCCATACCGGTATCATTGGGTACAAAAACACCTTCCGGATTCATCCGTTCTACTACTGGGTGTCTTCCGTCCTTTATCTCGATCCTGTCTTCATCTGTAATCTTCGGACAGCAGTAATTGTTCCTTTCCGCCACCTCGGCCAGAGATACCAAGGCATCGAGATCGGCGATGCCCGAAGCCGTCTTCTGAATTCTCTTTATCTCCCGGCCTACCCTCTCCCTTATCTCTACAAAGAGTTCGTACTCTCTGTTTTTTCTCTTCTCTTCAGCATTCAAGACAAGAGACTCATATTTTTTCAGGTCTTCATTGATATACCGCTCTGCGTTAACCAGCGTCTGCTTCCTCACATACTCATCGGGAACGAGATGGGCGTTTGCCCTGGTAACCTCTATGTAATACCCGAAGACATTATTGAAACCCACCTTCAACGTATTTATTCCCGTCCTCTTTCTCTCCTTCGCTTCCAGGGAGGCGATCCACCTTTTCCCGTCGGTGCTTGCCAGGATCAATTCGTCCAGCTCACTGTCGAATCCTTCCTTTATTATGTTGCCTTCCCGTATTGTCATGGGTGGATCTTCCGCAATCGCCCCGTCTATCAGATCCGCAATATCGGGCATATCATCCAGTGAAGAGTATATTTCAGAGATCAAAGGGGATTCCGATTGAGAGATTTCTTCCTTTATGGCAGGCACCGATTTAAGGGAATTTTTAAGCGATACCAGATCTCTGGCATTGGCGATTCCAATCGCAACCCTGCTTCCCAGTCTTTCTATATCATAGACACCGGAAAGTAGTTTGCGAAGCGCCCCTCGCTCGTGGTGCCTTTCTTTTATCTCCGATACGGCAATCAGCCTCTCTTTGATTTTTCCCGTATCGACAAGGGGATAATTGAGCCACCAGCGGAGTCGTCTCCCTCCCATAGAGGTGACCGTTTCATCCAGCACATGAAAGAGAGAACCCGCCTTTCTGTTTTCCTGTATCGTGGCAAAGAGTTCCAGGTTTCTACGGGCGGTATCATCCAGTATGAGGTAGTTGTTCAATGGATACCACCTCATTTCATTTATATGGCCAAAACCTTCTTTCTGCGTCTCCCTCACATATCTCAAAACCGCGCATGCCGCAGCCGACATTGCTCTCTTATTCTCAAAATCAATTTTATCCAGCTGGTCTTGATGAAAATACTCTCTAAAGAGTAAAGCAGCGCCATCAACTGAGAAGTAGTCGGAGGGAAGATAATTTATCATGCATGCATCCTTCTGCCTTATAAATGCCTTGAGAAAGGCGCTCTTCTCTAACTCATCTCCAGCAATTACCTCCCTGAAATCGAGACCGGATATCTCATTCAACAATATTTTTTCGTCATCCGCTTCCGTTACCCGGAACTCGCCCGTAGAAATATCAATAAATGCAAGCCCTATGGTACCGTCCGTTACCGCAAAACCGGCGAAAAAATTG
>JAUVXT010000143.1 GCA_030603465.1 Deltaproteobacteria bacterium | reverse complement strand
ACAAAGCATGTTTAAGGCCGATGGGGGCATCGGCCCCTACATATTGTAGGGCCTGTTCCCCGAACAGGCCGTGTATCTGAATAGTGCCCAAAAGAATCAATAAGTTATGTTAAATTCGGCCAAACGAGTTACTTGGAAGTCTCCTTAACTTATCATTTCGAGTGAATCTACAGCATGACAAAAACATAAGATTTCTCCCTGCCATTGAAATGAGCGGCTCACCGAGTTTGACTTTTTACGAACGTTTCATAACTGATATGGGAAATTCAGGGAAGGGTGAATCCCGAGCGACTGCCCCTAGTTCTTAAACAATCCGTATACTCTGTTTATAACACTTTTCATAAGCTTTGAAGGTTGGAGTTCCCCTGTCTCTTTTTCCGAGATTCCTGAGTATGAGACGGTTTTATCCCCCTCGGGAGTCACCGTATCCGTCTGACCGGCGCTTTTTCTTTTATATGAATACCTTGACCCTCTCGGCCTTTTTCTCTTTTGTTCGTTCCCTTTGGGCAATACTTTCTCGGCGGATTTTCGTTCATTGCCACCGAGAGCTGCCCCATTTTTGGCTGGTTCATCTTCATCCTTCTTCAATTCCTCTGAAGGAACATCCGGTCTCTTTACGATCTCGAATTGAGACTCGCCCCAGACCATATCAAATTTTCCTGAAATGTGTATGGATATATCATACAGATTTTCAAGATTGCTCAGTTCTTTCCTCTTTTGATTAACCAGATAATTACTGACCTCATCGGGAAGAACTATCCTTATCGAGGCGGAGACCCCCTTTACCGCTTCCGATTTGATCCTGCGGTAGGTATTAAGCGCCGTGTACTCTATCGATGGCCTCATTCCGCTTCCCTTGCAGTGAGGACAGAGGGCATAACTGATCTCCTGTATCGTGGATTGCTTTTTTTGACGGGAGAGCTCAAGCATTCCAAACTTCGATATCCTTGCGAGTTGTATTCTGGCCCTGTCTACGCTGAGGGCATTCTTGAATGTCTTTTCTATCTCCGCGATATGCTTCTGCTCCCTCATGTCGATAAAATCGATCACAATAAGACCCCCCAGGTCTCTCAACCTTAATTGCCTCGCTATTTCATTTGCCGCTTCAAGGTTGGTCCTGTATGCCGTCTCTTCCACATCGCGTCGGCTTGATGCGCGCCCCGAATTTACATCTATTGTGGTCATTGCCTCGGTTGGATTTATAACAAGGTAAGCCCCCGATTTTAGATTAACATGCTCCTGATATATGGCCTTTATCTGATCTTCGATTTCATACTGGTCAAAGATGGGAGTTTCTTCTCTATAAGATTTTATTATCTTTACATGTCTCGGTGAAACAGTCCTGCAGTATTCCCTCATTTCCTTGTATGTATCGACATTATCGACAAGTATCTCGCCGATATCCGAGGTATAATAATCCCTGAATGACCTGACGGCAAAATCGCTTTCATGATAGATCAAAGCCGGCGCGGAAACCTTTGCAGCCTTCTTTTTCAGGTCTTTCAACAACCTCATGAGCATCTGATAGTCACGGGTCAATTCCTGTTTTGTCCGGTTCATTCCCGCCGTTCTTACAATAAAGCCCGTGCCATCCTTCTGTATTACCTGTCCCATCACCTCCTTCAGTCTTTTCCGGTCATTCTCGTCTTCTATCTTGCGAGATATTCCGGTACTGGTTTTGTTGGGCATCAGAACAATATAGCGGCCGGGAAGGGACACGTATGTCGTAAGCATGGCGCCTTTATTACCCTTCTCTTCCCTCAAAACCTTCACCAGGATTTCCTGGCCCGCGGAGAGCTTGCCGCTTTTTTCATCAATATATTCCGGACTCACATCGTGGAGGGGGAGAAAGCCATTCTTTTTCCCGCCATAATCGACAAAGGCCGCTCGCAGCCCCCGCTCTACCTTCTTTACTGTTCCTTTATAGATATTCCCCGTTGTCGGCTCCTTGACCGACATTTTTATGTCATACTCCTTCAACCGGCCGTCTTCCACAATAGCCATCCGGCTCTCTTCTTCATCTATCGTATTTATAAGCATCTTCTTAGACACAACAACACCCTCTTCCTTTATTGAAAGGCACTCACATCTCCCCTGCCGACCCTGATCACCTCGGGAGCGTCATCTACAAAACTTACAACGCTCGATAATTCCGAAACGATTATACCCCCATCAACGAATAAATCAATGCGATTCTTGAATTTTTCTTCCATATCAAATGGATCAACCATTATTCCCCCATCTTCCGTCGTCACGCTGGTGCTGATGATCGGACGGCCAAACTCTCTGACAAGGGTAAGGCAAATCCGGTTATCGGGAACCCTGATACCTACCGCCTTCCTTTTCGGCGTCAGGATCTTTGGAACAAGCCTGGATGCCTTCAGCACGAATGTATATGGACCCGGCAACAAACGCTTCATTGCCTTATATGCATAGTTGGAAACTATCGCGTAGTTGCTGATATCACTAAGGTCCGCACATACTATGCTGAATGGCTGTTTTTTGCTCCGCTGCTTGATCTCATAAATTTTTTCTATTCCCCTCTTGTTAAAAAGATCACACCCCATACCATATGCCGTATCGGTAGGGTAGATAATGATTCCCCCGTCACTCAGTATCTGAACAGCCTTTCTAATCAGCCGCAACTGAGGATTTTCACTGTTAATGTTCAACAACATCTCAATCTTGACCCCCGGCAGAAAGGTAACAGTCACCTCATATATAAACAATTAATTTATATTGCCAAAACTTATAATCTACATGTTTTTTAAAATGCTGTCAAACATATTTTGCGTACATGTTTAGATTCATGTCTTTCATTGGAAGGTTTGTGTCGGTACAGGGAAAATGCCTGTTTGACGCAAAGCCTCCTCCCTGCCCTATTCGGCAGATGAATACCCACTTCGATTCTCAAAGTCACTGAACCGCCCTGCCGCAAGCAGCGAGGCATCAGCAAAAGCATTGAACGTCCCAACGGGCGGAAAATATAACCATCGCAAAATTTAAAAAATATCTGGAATTATCCGGCTAAAGAATGTTACTGTTCCCGCATTCTATAGGGAAGGAGGGGATGATGTACAAACGAAATTTTATTTACAGATCGATATCCCGGATATTGCTGGTATTGATTATAGGACTTCTTATTCCCGGTTGCGCGGCCAAGACTACCATCCAAAAGATCAGACCGGCGGAAATCACCGTTGGGGACATACAAACCCTCGCGATTTTGAAATTCGGTGGACCCCACGGTGAAATTGTTCGCGGCGACTTTTATTCAAAGCTCGCCGAGATTGAACATTTCAGCCTTATTGATCCAAGCAAGGCACTTGCTCTGGACAAGGTAATGTACGATCAGATAGACGATCCGAGATTCCTGCCTGTCCTGGAAAACCTGCATGCAGACGGAGTAATCACCGGCATGGTTACGGCTAGCGTGAACGACATAAGAGGTACCGACCATGTTCCGATGGAAGAAGGAACGGGCCGGTATCAAAAGAAAAAAAATATTTTTGGTAAATGGGTGGATGTGGAGATTAAAAAAACGGTACTTAGGCCGGTCCCCTATATAATCCGTCAGGGATCCCTGACTGCACACTTCAAGCTGTTCAACCTGAGCACAAAGCAGATAGTGGCTACGGGAAAGGTGACTGAGACATATAACGAAAAATTCGGAGGAAACGAGGAACACTCCTTCTTCGGAGATAAATTAAGCAGCCTCCCTACCAAGGACGCTACAATAAATAACCTGTCAAAAAAGGTTGCCAAAAAGCTTGTCTCAAAGATCTCCCCGACAAAGATAGCCACAATGATTCAGTTCGACAAGGGTGGAACCATGGGTTTCGGCGGCAATGAAACGATGCAACGCGGAATCGAATTTGCCACCAGGGGGCTGTGGGAAGAAGCACTTGAATTATGGAAAGAAGTGATCAAGAAAGAACCTGAAAATGCCGCGGCTTATTATAATATAGGTGTAGCTTATGAAAACTCCGGCGATCTGAAAAGCCTGTACGCGGCAAAGGATATGTATAAAAAGGCCTTGAATCTGAAAGACAAGAGCTTCTATCTGGATGCTGTGGCACGGGTAAACAAAAGCATCAAAGATCGCGAAAAGTACGACCAACAGAAACGGCAGATAGAGAAAGCGCCAGCCCAGAAAGACGATACGAGCGGCGCGGTACGGATATATTAATCATATAGAAGGAATCACCATGAAGCGATTTGACGGAAAACTCTCCTGTTTATTTTTCCTGTTTACAATCCTCCTCCTTTCCCCATCCATGACCTTTGGAGAAACGGTTACCGCCTCGGGGCAGGCAATTATTCTAGATGGAAACACAGTGAAGGCAAAAGCCAGGGCTATCCAGCTGGCCCAGAGGGCGGCGGTAGAAAGGGGCGTCGGAACCCTGATTGATTCACAAACCAGAGTAGAAAACTTTGAAGTCCTCTCCGACAGGATCTACTCGAGGGCAAGCGGATACGTTACCAGATATGAAATTATTTCAGAGAGCATCTCCCCGGATGGCTCGATCTATAACGTGGAGATCCGTGCAGATGTGCAGACAAGTTCAATAGAAAACGACTTGCGTGCCGTTGGCATCCTCATGGAACAGGTAGGCAATCCCAGATTTATGGCCGTATATATACCGGAGACGGGAAGCTCCGCCTACCGCAACTCAAGGGTGGTGAGTGCGGCAGAACATGCCATTGCCGGGGCCTTTGCACGCAAAGGTTTTGTCGTGCTGGACAGGACGTTTACCGATAATGTCTACAATCAAATAGAACGGGGAGGCCGTATCGATGTGGGTGTGCGCGATCTTTCCAGCCTTGTAAGAAAGTATCAGGCCGATCTTCTCCTCGTATACGATGTCCACGCGGCCAAACGGGTGGGAGGGGGAAGCAGATACTTCGGCGGCGTCCTGGTGGAACTCTCTCTTCGCGCCGTAGCATCGGCAACGTCAGACCTTATCGCCCAGAAATCGGGAGACATCTATGTGAAAACAATCAAGGATGCGGGGCAGTATTACGATGACATGCATGCATCAAATGCCGCCGACAAGCTGGGGAAGGCGGTGGCCGATGCACTCATCGGAGACACCCTCGCCTATTTCGAACGGTCGGTACACGCCGGAACACGCTTTGACCTCCATTTCAGAAGTTTCTCCGAGAATGAAGTCAATGCCATCGTTGGTGTTATGGAAGGACTGCCCGGCTTCAAGAACAGACAGGTACGTAACCAGACTTCAGGATATCTACAGATGGACATCAATTACCAGGGGAAGAAGCTCGACTTCCAGGATGAACTTTTACGGGCCATGACGACGAATGGAATTCGCTACAAACTGCACCAAGTCACGGGAAACCGTTTCTTATTCTTCAAGGACGGAACGATCAATCCCTATTAGTGTCATGCCAACGATACTATGTCATTTCGAAGGAGTTTTTACGACTGAGAAATCTTATCGTATTGAGCATACGCCGGTTTTAGATTTCTCCCTGGCCCAGACCTGACTTGCATGGACAGCGGAATCACCCAAAGATATCGCGCCAGGGCAGGCCCTCTGGTCGAAATGACATTTCTTAACATATTCCCGGACAGCCTCCCAGGCAACAGATACTAACCCTTCACGATATAATTTACCACCAGATCTCCCACCTCTTTTGTTCCGTAACCCATCCTCCCGGCACCCATACTCTTCAGGTCGTTTTTGGCGACTTTCTTGATTGCCGTCTGAAGTTTTTCTGCCGCATCACCCTCATCCAGATGATCAAGCATCATCTGAACAGCGTATATTGCCGCCATCGGATTTATCTTGTTCAGCCCTGTGTACTTGGGCGCAGACCCTCCAATGGGCTCAAACACGCCTGTTCCTTCGGGCTTTATGTTACCTCCTGCCGCGATGCCCATTCCACCTTGAATCATGGCCCCCAGGTCGGTAATAATATCACCAAACAGGTTATCTGTCACGATAACATCAAAAAACTCAGGATTTTTGACCATCCACATACAGATCGCATCCACATGGGAATAATCTTTTTCTATATCAGAATATTCCGTGCCGACTTCATTAAAGGCACGTTCCCACAGATCGAAGGCATAGGTCAAGACGTTGGTTTTTCCGCAGAGCGTCAGTTTTCTTCCCTTGTTCCTCTTTTTGCAATACTCAAAGGCATAGCGGATACAGCGTTCCACTCCTTTTCTCGTGTTGATTGATTCCTGAACGGCCACTTCGTCGGCAGTCCCCTTTTTCAAAGTACCGCCCGCGCCTGCATAGAGACCCTCCGTATTTTCCCTAACTATGACAAAATCGATATCCTCGGGACCTTTATCCTTGATAGGGGTATAGACGCCGGGAAGAAGCACAACCGGTCTCAAATTAATATAAAGATCCAGATCAAAACGCAGTTTCAACAAAATATTCTTTTCGAGGATGCCCGGCTTGACATCGGGATGCCCGATCGCTCCCAGCAGAGATGAGTCCATCTCGCTCAGTTCTTTCGCGACAGACTCGGGGAGCAGTTCCCCCTTTTTAAGATATCTTTCTCCGCCTATATCATAATAGGTCAGGTTGAACCTGGGCCCGCCAATATCGGAAATGGCCTTCATTGCCTTTACCGCTTCAGCAACCACCTCGGGTCCCGTCCCATCTCCAGGAATTATACCAATATTATATTCCTTCATATCTTTTCGTCTCCAATCGTATAAGAAAATTATGGTTCTTTCGTAATAAAGTTGTTTGTGCAGTAGGTTATCATCTTAAACATGAAAAAGGTAAAACTATTTTGTCCTGTAATTCGTGAGAGAATCCATCCTTTCCCCTGAATAAACTCACTTTTTCAATTTGACTTCCCTTATATAATTAACG
>JAUVXT010000184.1 GCA_030603465.1 Deltaproteobacteria bacterium | reverse complement strand
GGTTAATTGATGAGCGGTGGACTTTCGCTGTCTCTTCTCTTTCTGGTTCCTTCAGCGTTCCCTGTGCATCGTAATCAGCTAACTTCCTGGGGCCATGAAAGATGGCCAGTGAACCATCGCTGTACCGGTGAAGACGAACCTGTGCCCTGACATAATGACACCGATACCGATTGGCAGGAATCTGCAGTGTCATTCCTTCAAAACGGATACAGTTGTCTGAAGAGACGCTACGGTCATACTGTTCACAAAGGATCTCATTAAGGTCTGTCCCATGCCAGGGGACAAAGGCAGTACCTTCCTCTGCTGCCGGTTTCATGAGTTCGGCATTGAATGCGGGGCGATATGTCTCGGAAAGATACTTGTTGGCTGCATCCATGGTGGTAATGCCGTAGAAGGCCAACTCCTTCGGCAGACGACCCTGATGGGTTTCAAAGGCACGTTCACTGCGTCCCCTCGCCTCGGGTGAATAGGCGGGAATCATCATGATCCCCAACTGTCGCATTGCCCTTCCAAACTGGGTGTAATTGGTCTTACTTACTTTCCCTCCTTCCTTCGGGGTGTACCAGTAATGACTCCCTCGATCGGTGTAGAGAGAACTGCACAATCCCCGTTCGACAATCACATCACGCATACCCTGAAAGCTGCTTGCCGTACCTTCTTCGTGCACAAAGAACATGGAATAGTGCTCGTTGGTGGCATCATCCATGGTAACGATCAGGTCCCAGTGCTTTCCCGGAACCCATTCATGGGTACTGCCGTCCTGATGAAGCATCATCCCCGGCAGCGGTGATGGAGGACGACGCTTCCGATGTACCCCCTTTTTGCCTCTTTTGGGAACTACACCGCTCGACTGAAGTGAATTCTTCACCCAGGTGTAACTCCTCGTCCCTCCATCACGACGATACCATGAATAATAATGGCTCACATTCCATCCCCGATGATGTTCCTTGTATCGATCAACAACTTCGAATACCTCATCCACGGGGGCACGACGTGATGATGCCTGAGTTAACCGCTTGTCCCATAAACCGTCAATACCACCTTCCTCATACCGATTGATGTAACGGCGAAAGGTACGACTGCACACGCCCAATATCTGTGCCGCTTCTTCCTGTGTTGCTCGCTTCTCTGTCCATATGCTGAATATCTCTTCAAATCGCATGATTCTGGTCTCCTGTCGTAGCTCTGTCCATCTCATCGGTCACCTCCTGGTGACCCTTTTTAACCGGACAGTTTATGTGCTACAAGACCGGACATATTACGTGCTAGTGACACAATATAAGTGAGACACTTGACCAACACATAAATTAGAGTATATAAAGAGGCCGAAACACAAGCTTATATGGAAGAAGTCAATCTTCATAAAACTTTAACTTTACTTTAACCTTGAGAAATATACACGGCATAAGTATATGATTTAATTGATATATATTCTTGAGCGGATGTATTCGATTCCCATGCACTTCCGCCATTTTTTATTTATCTGTCAAAGCTACTGACGTTGTCTGGAGTCTTGCCTTCATAAAGCCACAGACAAGGTCGGTGATAAATCGTTGCGGACAAAAAGCGGCAGTCTATATTCCCAGATAATCTCTCAATTTACGAACCGCCTTATTATGCTTTGACGGATTCATTCGCCTTATATTCAAGAGCTTCCACTTGACGGCAGGCAGGTTCTCAACCCCTTCAATGCCTATCAGATCCCACTGAGGCATCCCTTCTTTGACGGAGACAATGAATCGTTTTTCCTGAATGGTCAGTTCTCTTGCTATCATGGAGACCAGTTTTCCCCTGATCTTTTCCATATCCTCGCATGCGACCTCTTCCAAAGTCATGCCTTGAAATTCGGTTTCAAAGACAGGCCGAATATCAAAAAATCCTGGATTGAGAACTTCTACCATGGGCCGGTCATGGCTGATCAGGTAAACGACAAATGCCTTTCGCATGGCGGCGCTGAAGCTGCCATATTTGAGAAGCATCATGATATCGAAGAGGTCCCGAGGATGCTGGCGATCCAGGGCAGCACAGATTTTACCTGCATATAGTTCATTTTCCGATAGGATTTGACATTCCACGGAAATTTCAAAGAGATCGCCAGCTTTCGGGGAGATGACCTTTCTTGCAGGTGGATAGACTGAACCTCGTATGACCAGGTTAGGTTCGATCTTAACCATCGTCTCCTGTCGCTGAACAAACAATCCGCTCAAAAGATCGGGCTCGCTGGTTTTTTTGGGAATGACCTTCGTTCCGGGAATCCTGTTCTCGACACCCTGAGATATCCGGAAAAGAGCAGAGCTTATCTCGCGGAGAGATGAATCTCTTTCACCAATAGGAAGATACACAAGGTCAATATCGACGGAGATACGCGGGAGATCCCGGACAAAGAAATTGATAGCCGTCCCGCCCTTAAGGGCGAAGACGGCTTCGCTGTCGATTAACGGAATGATCCGCAGGAGCAATTCGGCTTGTTTTAAGTATACGGAATCGATCATGCAGGTATTCCTTCACGATCAACAGGAACAGTTATTTGATATTTTGCGTCATACCGGCCATTCGGCACGATCATCCGCTTCCCTTTCCCGAGATCGATTTTCGATAAATCCAGCTTCGATAACCAGGTGTGCGCTTGTCTCTCCGCCATATAAAGAAACAGCCTTTTCACCTTTACGGAGCTGCATGCCGTTAATAACCTCTGGACAACAGCGGGACGAAGGGTGACCAGGTTTTCCATGATCAATTGAGCTTCGTCGAATCCAACCTCTCTGGGCACCAGATGAAGCATCTCCATGGCCGCTCGTTCCGGCGCCGCTATTCCGATCGAAAAATCACGCTCTTTGAATTCAGTAAATCCCTCCCTGTTATCCGCGGGGAAGAGATTTGTTCGCTTCACAACAAATGTAACGTTGAAACGATCTTCCTTGAACCAGGCCGGCAGTATCAGTCCTCGTTTACCGTAGATAAAAACCTTATTCTGTTTTGCCGGCAGGTAATGGGCATACCCTTTCAGTTCAAGGGCTGTTTTTCCTCCGACATGGACATGGAGTGAGAGTTGAGTCTGAAGCGTATAAAGAGCGCCCGGCCAGTCTATTTCATCTCCCGAAAGGATATAGGCGCTTCTTTCAAGTTTTTCTATCCAACCACTTCCCTTATATCTTCTCAGGAGCTCATAACTAAAGCCAAGGGATGTAAGGTACGAGGTAACGCCGACAGTACCCTTCGGCCATTGATTGATAAGGCGGTTTATTTTTGTCTTTTTTTCTGTATCCATAGTACCTAAAAAATCATATTTTCAAACTAAAGGCAAGAGAAAGTTTATATTTATGCTGTCTTTGGTACTTATAGTACCATTGTACAAACATTTATAAACCCGGGAATTGCAGGGACAGTATCCTTAATGCTTCCTTCCCGGACTTCAAATCCGGTGTGGGGCGTTAACAGCGTCTCAGGTGGGTTCGATTCCCATGCACTTCCGCCATTTTGTTTGTAAGTAGTTACAATACCATAACACCTCCCACCAACTACAATTAATTCCTTGACTTTTTGTGTAATAGGCGTATCATTTCAGTGCCTTTTCACATTCAGTGGCGGGGGGGGTTATGTGCATATGTCGCGGCTATTTCAGGGGTCTTTATGTAGAAAATGAGTTGCTCCTATGGTAATAAGAACCAATCCAATGTTCTCAAGAAGCGGAAAGTGAAAAATGGCACTAAAGAAATCAGAATTATACAGTTCCCTCTGGTCGAGTTGCGATGAATTAAGAGGCGGCATGGACGCCGAGATAGCGACACTGGAAACCAAATTGGAGAAATACAAGCAGATCAAATAAGGGATGATGCAGGAACTACTCACCGGAAGGACACGCCTGGCATGAAAGAAAAACAGAATATAGAATGGAAATCGTCCTGGCGGGATGAGTATATCAAGTGGATCTGCGGCTTTGCCAATGCCGCCGGTGGAACACTCGTTATCGGCAAAAACGACAAAGGGATTATAGCCGGCGTTGATAATGCCGGGAGACTTCTCGAAGACATTCCCAACAAAGTCAGGGATATCCTCGGAATTATCGTTGACGTGAATTTGAAATCCGAAGATTCAAAAGAATACCTTGAAATAGTCGTTGACCCTTATCCCTACCCGGTGAGCCATAAAGGACAATACCATTATCGCAGTGGAAGCACCAAGCAGGAACTCAAGGGTGCAGCCCTTAATGCCTTTCTTCTGAAAAAATATGGCCTGCATTGGGACGGTGTTCCGGTGCCGAATTTATTGCCCGAATCTCTTGAGGAAAAAGCGTTTGAGCTTTTTGCGGGGAAAGCCGTCAAAAGCAAGCGCCTGGAAGATTCGGTATTGCAGGAAAACAGGGACGTGCTGTTAAGGAAACTGCATCTTGTCGAAGGCCCCTACCTGAAAAGGGCGGCAGCGCTCCTGTTTCATGAAGATCCAGAGCAGTATGTTACGGGAGCCTATGTGAAAATCGGGTTTTTCAAAACAGATTCCGATCTGATCTATCAGGATGAGATTCACGGCAACCTGTTTCAGCAGGTGGATAACACCATCGATCTGCTGCTGACAAAATACATGAAGGCATATATCAGTTATGAGGGGATTCAGCGGGTGGAACGATATCTTTTCCCCGTACCGGCATTGCGGGAAGCCCTGCTCAATGCTATTATCCACAAAGATTACAGCAGTGGTGTTCCTATTCAAATCAGCGTTTATGAAGACAAGATCTATTTTTGGAACAATGGCCGTCTTCCCGAGAACTGGACAGTGGAGCGATTGCTGGAAAAACATTCATCTCAACCTTTTAATCCATTGATTGCCAACGCTTTTTTCCGAACCGGCCTAATTGAAGCCTGGGGACGCGGGATAGAAAAAATACATAACGAATGTAAACAGCATGGCGCTCATCTCCCCGTTTTTGATTATGAACCATCCGGTATCATGCTGTTGTTTAAGGGAATCATTCCCGACTCGCAGGATAAGGCTACCCGGAAAACTAGGGAGAAAACTAGGGAGAAAACTAGGGAGAAAATTCTGAGACTGATTTCAAAGGATACCTCCATTTCCATCAAGGAAATGTCCAATAGGATAGGAATTACACAAAAAGGTATTGAATGGCAAATTATGCGCCTTAAAAAAGATGGAGTTCTTGAACGCATAGGTCCGGCCAAAGGCGGTTACTGGAAAATACTAAAGGAGTAGCCCAGGGGAAATGTTGGTGATATTGAGCGAATAAAAAAATTTTTCTTACCAATCGGAGATTCCCCGCAACTTGAAACTGTGTCATAATAGTTTAGTAACTGTATCACCTAAGTGCTCTTTGACAAAAGAATTTTAAGAACTAGTCATGATAGACACGCTGGAAAAATTCAAGGCGCTGTCGCCTCATATGTATGCTTTTTTTGGGTTTGT